>DUJX01000108.1 GCA_013329575.1 Halobacteria archaeon
TTAGCCATAATCTCTTGCTCACCCTTCTCCGCCCACATACTCTTCTCTCCCATAATTCCACCTGTTTCTGTTGCCAGACATTTACCCATCTTTCTCTCAACGATCCGTGTTATATCCGCGGCATGCCCTGTAGCATCTATCACCATCTTTGATCGGATAGATAAAGGATCTATATGCAGGTTTGCCATATCTACTGGGCTCCAATTTAAGACTAGTCCTTCTATCTTAGTATCTCTAAATAAGACGTCTTCTACTGTTATTACATTAAATATTTTAGCACCAGATTTTATAGCTGATAAACATAACGATGATGCGGCTTCTAATGCATCCAATAAATATAAGTTTTTATATTTGGTATATCCTATCCCAAACTCTTCTATTATAGGTATGGTCTCCTCCTGAACGACAATTTTTGAAAACATCATTCCTCCGCCGAGCATTCCCCCACCAATGCTTAACTTTCTCTCGAATATTGCAACGTGGTATCCATTCTTTGCCAAATAATATGCAGCTACCATACCTGAGGGGCCTGCACCGGCAATAGCGACATCTATATCAATATTTTTTAAAAAATCTTCTATATAACCTTCGATTATTGCACGAGTAATATCTATCTCATCTATCATTTTATTTATCTTCATTATAAAACTGCTATTTATATATTTCTCTTAAAAAAAATATTGTTCGTAATTTTTATTAATGTTGAAGAGAAGTACCAATTACTCTGCATTTTCTACTTTTGAATACGAAAAACAAGATTAGAGGAGCACTTTGATGGGTAACGAGTTTATTAAAGATCTGTTCGATAAGTATCTGAATAATAAATCAGTATTTGATAATAAAGAAGCTCTTAGCCATGCGTATATACCAGAAAATCTGCTTCATAGAGATAAAGAGTTGGAAGATATCGTATCAATCGTTATACCTGCGATAAGACAAGAGACGCCTTCGAACATCTTTATATTTGGAAAACCCGGTACGGGAAAAACGGCATGCGTTAAACATATAGGCAAAGAACTAAACGATATATCGTCTAAGAAAGATATCTCGTCTAATTTTTTATATTTGAATTGTGAGATGGTCGATACACAGTATAGAGTGTTGTCTAACCTGTTATCGTATTATGGCGAAGACGTTCCGTTAGCAGGGTGGCCTACCGATAAATTATATAGCAAATTCATAGAATGCATAGAAAAGAAAAGACAGATAGCAATAATAGTACTAGATGAGATCGATAAGCTTGTCAAGAAGGGCGGAGATGACCTATTATATAATTTATCCCGAATTAATGGAGACTTAGCCGATTCCAAAGTCTCGCTTATCGGAATCTCAAACGATTTAAAATTCACCAAGTATCTAGACTCCCGGACTTTAAGTTCTCTCGGGCATGAAGAGATAGTCTTTCCACCATACAATGCGGAACAATTAAAGGACATATTGAACAACAGAGCCAAGATAGCATTTAACGAGGGGGTATTATCCGAAGAGGTCGTCCCGCTTTGTGCAGCCATCGCTGCTCAAGAGCATGGTGATGCAAGGAAAGCACTGGACTTGCTTAGAATGGCGGGAGAGATGGCGGAGAGAAATAACGATGTTAAAATTACCGAAGAACATGTCCGGAAAGGTAAAGAGAAGTTAGAGGTAGATGGAACGACCGAGGTCATAAAGACGCTTCCTGTACACTCTAAAATACTGATCTATTCAATCCTTCTACTCGAAAAATGCAAGAAACGAGGTATGATCACAGGCGAAGTTTATTCGTTATACGAGAGATTGTGCAACGTTGTGCATATAGAGCGTCTCACTTATAGACGGGCGGCCGATCTGATATCCGAGCTTGAGACGTTGGGGCTAATCAATACCGTCTTGATAAGCAAAGGAAGATATGGCAGAACCAAGAATATATCATTGGCAGTCGATATAGATACGGTAGAACGGGCGATACAGGATGATGAGAGGTTACAATCAATAACTAAGATATCGCATAGTCAACAGATAACGCTTACAAATCATTTAAAGTGACACCCTTTACTTAATTTGATATTGTAAATTAAAGATCGATTGAATGAAAAACTATTTAAACTCTTAGATAGATATTTATCTTGGAAGATCAGTCTTAGAACGAGTTATGATCTAACATTTGTTAAGCCTGCTCATAAACGATCTTGGTTGTCTGTAGATACGAGTATTTGCTAACGTAATCAACGATCATCAAAATAATTAAGAATAACTATGCTAAACTCTTTAATTGATCCAGATAAGATAGAATGGAGAGATTATCAGATAAATCTTGCACAAAAAGCTTTAAAAAAAAATTGTATGATAGTTTTACCGACCGGGCTTGGAAAGACAGTTATTTCTCTCTTTGTAGCCTCATCTCGCCTATCTCAATTGGATTATGGTAAAGCATTGATCTTATCGCCGACCAAACCACTGGTAGAGCAGCATTCCCGTTTTTTTAAAAATGCTTTAAGATTAAATGAAGATAGTATTGTCACTCTGACAGGAGAGATTCCACCGGATAAGAGAGTCGAAAGATGGAATGATAGCAAGATCATTGTATCTACTCCTCAGGTGATAGAGAACGACCTTATAAGCAAGAGGATAAACCTAAAAGATGTAGTCCATATAACATTTGATGAGGCTCATCGTGCCGTCGGTCGTTATTCTTATGTATATATTGCAAAGAAGTATGTTGATGAGGGGGATTCTGTAAATATTCTCGGTATTACTGCCTCTCCGGGAAGTAACATAGAAGATATCGAAGAAGTCTGCAAAAATCTTTTCATAGACGATATTGTGATAAAAGGGGAGAATGATCCGGATATCCTGCCTTATATCCATAAAAGGTCTATCAAATGGATAAGATTAGACCTATCCGACGAACTCAAAGAGATAAAAAAATTATTGGATGATATCGTTTACGAACGAATGGACGATCTTAGATCTCTCGGGCTAATAAACACGTATAGCAAAGATTTGACCAAGAAAGAGATCATATCATTACAAAAATCCGTAAGAAGTTCTTTGTTAGATAACCCATCCAACGACCTTTTTTCTGCTGTCTCCATCCTGGCAGAGATTTTGAAGGTAAAACATGCCGTGGAACTGGTAGAGACACAAGGTATTCCCACACTTAACCGATATTTAGAACGTTTAAAGATGGAAGGATCGTCTAAAGGTGGAAGCAAAGCTGCAAAAAGAATCATATCCGATATTAGATTTAATAAAGTCTTAGAATTGTCTAAGAATATAAATACAGAGAACAAAAAGATAACAGAGATAAAAAAGATACTTTCTGATCGGTTTAAAAACATACCTGACTCGAGAGTTATAATATTTGCCAATTATAGAGATACGGTAGATGTAATCGTAAAGAGCATCGAGGATCTCGAAAAGGTTAAACCTGTAAAATTTGTTGGTCAGGCAAAAAAAGGAAACGATAAAGGTCTTACTCAAAAAGAACAGGTAAAAATTCTTGAAGATTTCAGGAATGGGGATTATAACGTGCTTGTGGCAACATCTGTCGCCGAAGAAGGGTTGGATATTCCGGCTACAGATCTCGTCATATTTTATGAGCCTGTTCCTTCAGAGATACGAAGCATCCAGCGAAAAGGACGGACTGCCAGAAAAAAATATGGGGAAGTTATCTTTCTAATTACAAAAGATACTCAAGATGAGGCATATTATTGGATAAGTATGAACAAAGAGAAGAGGATGAGAAATATTGGAACGTTAAACCGCTCTTCTCTTCCAAAACAAGATACCAATAATCAGTATAATATCGAAAGCAATCGCGAGAGGCAGAAAAAAGTTTTAGAATATTTTAACGACGAGGAAGAACGGATCAAAGTAATAATCGATCACAGAGAGCTTAGATCCAACGTGGCAAGAGTCTTAGAAGAGAAAGGCGTAGATGTAGATATAGAAACGCTCGACGTGGGAGATTATGTCGTGAGCGATAGGACTTGTATAGAGCGAAAGACAACGTACGATCTGTTAGACTCGTTATTCTCCAAAGATAGAGATCTTTTTGATCAATTGGCCAACCTTAAGTCATCTTATGATCGTCCTGTCCTGTTGATAGAGGGTAACGACCTATATACCATAAGAAACGTGTCTCCTAATGCAATAAGAGGTTTATTGAGTTCTATTGTGCTTGATTTTAATATACCTATCCTTACAAGCAAAGATTACAAAGATTCTGCCGAATTGATCTATAGTATGGCAGAACGAGAACAGAAAAAATATAAAAGAATACCCAGTGTTCATAGTGGAAAGACTAAGAAGACTTTAAAGGAGAAACAGGAATATATAGTTTCTGCTCTGCCTAATATTGGATTAAACACGGCAAGATCGCTATTAGCCTATTTTGGATCTATAAAATCTGTTTTTAATGCAGAAAAAGATGAACTAATGAATGTTGAAAACATAGGTGAAAAGACTGCGAGAGATATACGAGATATAATCGATAAAGAGTATAGGCCGGATCAAAATGACTAAAATGATTAATCGATATCTTATCAAATGAATAGGTTTATTATAGCCTTCCCTTTATACTAAAAAGGTTGGAAAGGGAGGAGATTTCGAGAGTAGGTAGATTAATAAATTATTATACCTATATGCTCAGATCCAACCTTTTTTTATTTTGTTCTCTCTACTTTCCGAGAATCTGATCGGATACTATTCCTTTTTCTATCTCCTTAGATCCTTCATAGATCTCTACAACTTTGGACGCCCGCCAAAACCTTTCTACATCGTATTCATCGATGTATCCATACCCGCCGTGAAGTTGTATCGCTTGATCAGACACATATACGCCCGTCTCGGCTGCGTACCATTTTGCGAGAGCTACGTTTTTGTGGCTTAATCTTCCGTTATCGAGTTCCCACGCTGCTTTGTAAACAAGTTGCCGAGCTGCCTCCGTTCTTGTCTCCATCTCTGCGATCTTATGCCTTACCGCCTGGAACTTTGCGAGAGGCTGTCCGAAAGCATGCCTTTTTTGAATATAATCCACTGTCCTATCTAATGCCCCCTGTGCTATACCTACGCCCTGTGCACCGATATACGTCCTGCTCCTGTTGAAGAATGTCATAGTCTCATAGAACCCTTTTCCGCGCTCTCCTATCCGGTTCTCGTCTGGAACTTCAACGTTACTGAATGATAATTCAGCCGTATCCGATGCGCCCATCCCGGCTTTTCCTGTTATTTTAGTACTTTCAAACCCGTCCCATCCGGTCTCTACTACAAACATACTATGTCTTCTATGCCGCGACGGAGCGTCGGGATCGGTGACCGCAAGGACGAGAAGATGGTCGGCTA
>DUJX01000112.1 GCA_013329575.1 Halobacteria archaeon
TTTATGGCATACCACCGAGTTAGCCCGCCTGCAGCCAGCGGGGCACAAATGTAGATAAGAACGGCAAAAGCAATCGTCGCCCATGGAACCGTTATACCTGAGATTCCTATGAGTAGTGTTGCCAGCGGGGCATATAAGAAGACCATAGACAATGAGTTTATCGCCGTCATGACGAGAGTGTGTCCCATATTTCCTTCTGCAAGGTAGCTCCAAACAAGCACCATTGCGGTGCAGGGAGCCACGCCCAGCAGGATCAAACCGGCAATGTACTGGTCTGTAATGGAAATACTCCCAATGATTGTCTCGGTTGTTCCTGCAGGCAGAAAACTTGCAAAAACAATTTTTAAAAAAACCATGGCAAGGAGAGACATTGTAAAAGGCTTTATAGCCCAGTTCATCACAAGGGTTGCTACTATCGGTTTTGGAGATTTTAATGCATTTTTAACCTCACCAAAGCTTATCTGGACCATTATTGGATAAATCATGAAGAAGAGGCATATTGCTATAGGAACGGAGATATGTGCTACTTCAAACCGGGACAGGGTATCAGAGACCTGCGGGAAAAGTCGTCCTATTATGATCCCTGCTATCATACAGAGAATAACCCATACGCTGAGGTATTTCTCCCATAATCCAAATTTTCTCTCAGCCATTCTTCTCCATTTTAACGTTTTAATCAAGTTAGTTTTTGATCTTTTCTGTATCTTATTTGCGCGCCTTTACGGTTATACTCGTGATAATGTCATCAGATGAACGTTCATCCACATCCAAGATCTCAAACCCGACGCTTTTAATCAATCGTAGGTAATCTTCTTTCTTCATGGCACCAGCAATACAGCTGCACCATGCGTCCGGATCCATCTTTACCGCCTCGGGGAGGTCTCCTTTT
Source organism: Halobacteria archaeon (assembly GCA_013329575.1). GTDB lineage: Archaea > Halobacteriota > Methanoliparia > Methanoliparales > Methanoliparaceae > Methanoliparum > Methanoliparum sp8915u. The sequence continues at coordinate 890 of DUJX01000112.1, forward strand.
AAAACATTGTCAGAGATTACCATGATGCCGCCATGTCTGAGAACACGGTATGCCTCGCTAAATACCTTTTTTTTGTCTGGAGAAAGGTTAATCACGCAATTACTCATAACTACATCAATCGTATCATCCTCTATAGGCAGATGTTCTATCTCTCCACGTATAAACTCAATATTTTTGTACCCGTATCGTTTTGCAAGCTCTCTACTCCTCGTTATCATCTCTTCTGTCATATCAACGCCTATCACTTTTTTGGCCTTTTTTGCAGCCAAAAAACAATCAAAACCGCTTCCAGAACCAAGGTCCAATACAACATCGCTTTTCTTGATTTCTGTAAAAGCAAGAGGATTACCACAGCCCAATCCCATTATAGATTCTGTAGGAACGTTCGTAATATCCTCTCTTCCATATCCTATTCCTTCGATCACATTATCAGAACAACAAGAACTACTGCCTGAACAACAGGAACCACCCGTCGATGCAAGATCTCCATACTTTTCTTTGACTATATCTTTTATCTTATCTTCGATCACCTCTTCATGTGAACTATCTGAACTACAACATTCCTCTCCAATTCTTTCATCTGTTTCCGTGGCACAGCATCCCTCATCTGCTCTGATGGCAAGCCTTGTCCTTAATCTTCGGTTATCCTCAGCAATGATATCATCTTGCACAGATTTTATTGCATCAAAAAGATGTGCCATAAAATCATTTTTAGGCTTTACCAAAGAATAATAGACCCATCTACCATCTTTTCTATCATTAACGAGCCCAACATCGCTTAAAACCTTCATGTGCCTTGAAACATTATATTGTGGCTCATTAAGAGAATCAGTTATTTCGCATACGCAAAGTTCCGTTCCTGCTTCTTGAAGTACTTTGACCGCTCTCAATCGTGTCGGATCGCCCAACGCCTTAAACACATTAATATATGATTTCATATATATGCATATATGCGTAAATATGTATATAAAACTTCGTATAGGTCATCTTTTACAAAAAGGTATTAATCTAGCAATACTCATTAAATGTTATTAGTTGTTGCTACAAATACAATTTACAACGTGATTTAGATATATTAACACATTAACACATTAACACATTAACACAACACATTAACACAAACATAAATATCCACCAGTCTTATTATTCAACATCCAATCCATATCTTTCTGCTATATCTCTAAAAGAATCGGCCAAATACTTTATTTGGTCCCAGTTTAACCCATACGTATTCAATTTGAAGCCCCTGCTTGCCCCTGGAAACAGACCAGTAATTTTACGCGCGTTCAGCTCATCGTACAGGAAGAAACCTCTTCTTTTGTGTTTTTGTGCAATTCTATCAAAGGATTCACTCGTATCCACCTTGGTCAACGTGTGTCTTCTCGGCAGTTCAGACGAGACCTTGTCTCCTTTTATCTTTAAAAACTCTGATATAAAGAAATTTGATTTTTTGACCTCATCATCCCAGTCTTTCACCCGTTCTTTGACCACAGGGAAAGATGCGATCATCGCAACCAGCGGAGCGCCCATAACAGTGCAGCCTAAAAGATACGGTTCTTTTATTCCAAACTTTCGCCCGGTTACATCGCCTTTAAGTTTTGTCGTCCCGAACACGACATCTTTAAAATCGTCGGTCGTTGCAAGAACACCGGTTGGAGCAGGAGAAGCCATTGATTTATGACCCGATCCGACGATAAAGTCTGCTCCGATCTTTTTACCATCTACAGGCATTATACCGACTGTGTATGCACCATTATACAGAAAAGGTATATCATAATCCCGGCATACTTTAGATATCCCGTAAACATCGTGCTCGTTTCCATAATTATAGTCGATATGATCTATCGCGACTAATCTTGGTAATCTTCCTGTCTCTTCTTTAACCGTTTCTATCTTTTTTGCTGTCTCTTCTGCCGTTACGATATTATTTTTACCCGCAGGTATCTCCTTCCAGATAGCACCCATAGACTCTATCGACAGAGCCAATGTATAATGAGATAACGATGAGATCAAAGCAACGTCGTTTTTATTCAACAATGCGTTAGCTACGATCTGGAAACCATTTCTTGCCCCACGTACAACACGTACGTCATCCATATTCAAAAACTCTGATAATTCTGAAACAAATTCCTGTACCGGTGGTTTTTTTATATAATCCAGCCTGAACGGTTTAAAACAGTTATCGCAGACAGAATAACCGTCGCCGTATGATATAAGAACCTTCCGTGCTTCAGGGGTAAGACGACCTCCTGCCTGTATCGGGTCTATGTTCAAGAACTCTTCTTCCCTCGTTCGGATCTCGATCCTATCCGATATGTATTTTATATTATTACCACTATCACAGGCCGGTTCACTGCTTAATCCTTCTAAGGTCTGTACCGTCTTATTTAATAAATCGTTGAACTCTTTCTCGTCTTTCTCATTTGATATACCAAATGGGACATTCTTCCTTAAGATCTCTCTTATATCTTCAAGGTAAAACATTGCTTTATATAAATCGTATATCATTTTAAGAAGATCACTCTCGTTTTTTCAAGTTTTTGTTATTTCGTTAATCTCAAGATTATTGAAATTTGAGTAATAATTTGAGTAATAATATTGTCATTTTTGCTATACTATATATTGGTTACCAAAGCACTCCTGACCAGATCGATATTTAAAGTTATGATTACTTCATTGTATACATACCTTTATGTATTAATAAAATAATTTATAAGTGTGGCATTGAACAATTTTGAAGAATTTGAAGAAGTAAAGAAATGGCTTAGTACAGTTAAAGAAGGAAGCAAGAAAAGTTACCTTTCTGGGTTCAGGCTCTATGTTGAGTTCAGAGGAAAAAACCCAAAAGAGCTGATTGATGAGATTGAGGGAGATAGAAAAAAAGCAAGAAGAGAGATAGGAAAGCCAGAAGAGATGGTAGAAGAGTTCTACCAATACCTATTGAACAACTTCAAGACAAGAAGAGAAGTAAACGGAAAA
>DUJX01000018.1 GCA_013329575.1 Halobacteria archaeon
AGATCGTAAAGACGCATATTAAAGCTACGGAATATGCAAAAGACCATCCAGACGAGGTTGCAAGTATTATATCGAGATGGATTGGGGTGGATGAAGGTATCGTATCTCAATCTATAAGAGAGAGCGATATGGAGTGGATATATGACCCATATAGGCAGGTAGAATCGGTAGAAAAGTATGCAGAAGTGACTTATGATTTAAATAAAGATCGATACGAGAGAAGAGGGTACAAATTGTTAAAAGAGCAAGATATTTTCGATTTTACATTCTATAACAAGGTAATTTATGCGAGTGAGAAAAATGAGAGAGAGAACAAATGAAAAATGGATGTGGCTGATACCAATAGTCATAGCAGCCATTCTTTGGGAGATCTTAGCGATTATCATAGACGATCCAAGCTTATTACCCAGATTTTCGATGATCGTCGTCTCTTTTTATGAGCTTGCCGTCGAAGGTTATCTGTTTTTAGACATCTCGATGAGTCTATATCACTTCGTCATAGGATTACTGGCAGCATTCTGTGTGGGTGTCCCGTTAGGGATTTTTATGGGTTGGTTTAAAAAAATATTTGTGTTATTAGACCCGATAGTCGAATTAATAAGACCTATTCCTCCACTGGCATGGATACCTTTAACTATAGCATGGATCGGCTTGACTCATAGCGCGGCAGGGTTTATTATATTTATTGGGGCACTCTTTCCTATCTTGGTATCTACTTATACAGGGATCAAGGATACACCGAGAGTATTGATAGATACCGGTAAAGTCTTAGGATGCACAACCGATCTCAAACTGATAAGACATATCGCTCTGCCGTATTCTTTACCGTCTATCGCTACTGGAACACGGTTGGGAATGGGCGTCGGATGGATGTGCGTAGTCGCGGCAGAGATGTTTGGAGTAAGCCCGAGCGGGCTTGGTTACAGGTTGTTCTCAGAGTTTCATCAGTGGAGCCAGTTGGATTATGTGATAGCTTATATGCTATTGATTGGTATTATTGCACTTTGTTTAGACCGTTTATTCAGATATCTCGTGGAAGATAAATTATTTAAATGGAAGGAAGGGATAGTGAGGTAGATGGGTAATTATCTTGTACTGGATCATGTGACTAAGATTTACAATTCGAATGATGGAAAAGTCCATTCTTTAATGGATATTTCTTTAAGTGTAGAGCCTAACGAGTTTTTATGCATTATCGGTCCATCAGGTTGTGGCAAAACAACATTATTACGACTGATTGCCGGTTTAGATACTCCAACCAGTGGTAAGATTACGCTTAACGGGGTAGAGGTCAAAGATCCATCGCCCGAGCGAGGTATGATATTTCAGGAGTTCTCTCTCTTTCCATGGCGGAACGTCTTGAAGAACGTAGAGTTTGGGCTGGAGATTCTCGGTATCGAAGACCGGCAGGATGTTGCAGAGCATTATTTAAACCTTGTAGGATTGGATAAAGTGAAGAACAAGTATCCTTATGAACTTTCTGGCGGGATGAAACAGAGAGTGGCGATAGCAAGGGCTCTCGCAACAAATCCGTCTATCTTATTGATGGACGAACCGTTTGGATCTTTAGATGCTCAAACGAGAAATATGATACAGGACGAATTATTAAAGATATGGGAGATGACAAGAAAGACCATCATCTTCGTAACGCATAGCGTTGATGAGGCATTATACATGGCAGACCGAATTATTGTTATGTCCAGAAGCCCCGGAAAGATTATAGAAGAGTTAAAAGTCGATGTAGAACGACCGAGGGAGAGAACGGATGCGGCAATCGTCAAAGAGCGATACAAGATACTAAAATTGCTCGGTGTAGAGATGAAAAAGATCGAAAATATTTAAAAAGATGAGATTAAGATAGTCAATCGTATATAGTGATCTGATAATATGAAGACGATAAATGATAGAACGATCTGGTGGAATTATTCTGTCAACTGCATCGAGATGATCGATCAGACCATCTTACCGTTGAAATTAGATACGATAAAGTGTTTGACTGTAGATTCTTTAATAAACGCGATAAAATCTTTGTCTATACGGGGAGCACCTGCATTGGGCGCAGCGGGTGGATATGGTATGGCTTTGTCTGCCTTCCGACACAAAGGAACAGATATAGAAGAGTTACGTAATACATTGATATCGGATTCTTTAACGATAAAGAGTTCTAGGCCTACGGCAATAAATCTGTCATGGGGCGTAGATAGAGTATTAAACAAAATTTTAGACAAAGAGGCTATAGACGAGATAAGAAGAGACGCTTTAAACGAGGCTGAAAAAATAGCCGAGGAGGATATCGCCATTAACAAGATGATCGGAAAGAATGGTGCCGCATTATTGGAGGATGGAGATACAATATTGACTCATTGTAACGCAGGCAGGCTTGCTTGTGTCGGATGGGGAACCGCGTTAGGTGTCGTTAGAAGTGCTGTAGAGATGGGAAAGGATATAAAAGTTATTGCATGCGAGACGAGACCGTTAAATCAAGGAGGACGGTTGACCACGTGGGAATTAATGAAAGATGGAATAGATGTAAGACTTATCACAGACTCTACCGCAGGAATGGTGATGCGGAAAAATATGGTAGATAAGGTGATAGTGGGTGCCGATAGGATCACAGTCGATGGCGTATTCAATAAGATCGGTACATATACCCATGCCGTATTGGCAAAGGAGAATAATATTCCATTTTATGTAGCCGCGCCCTTGTCAACGTTCGATAAGAATAAACGGGAGGAAGATGTGACTATAGAAGAGCGGGATGCTGATGAATTAAGGATGATCAATGAGGGATATATAGCACCAAAAGATGTCAAGGTATTCAATCCAGCGTTTGATTTTACACCTATTCGATACATTAAAGCGATAATAACCGAAAGAGGCGTATTCAATACGTGCAAAAGGTGTATTTAACAATATAATGCCTGATAAACTATAAAAACCGTTGTCTTTCTTCAAAATTACAAAATTAGCAAAAACTAAAAACTAAAAAATAAAAAGATTAAAAGATTTAACAATTTTTTAAAGATAAAATCCAGCTTAATTTTTCGTCATGCTGACTACAGCTTTCAATGCGACTATCAACGCGGCCGGAGCGACGAATATTGCTATGAAATTAATGATTGCTACAATGTAGTTACCTATGTACGGGATTAAAAGCAACAATCCACTAAGCGTGTTGAACACTATTAGAGCTACCGATGCTATCAAAAAGTTGGCTACTTCTTCCTGCGTTATGTTCAATAGACCGACGATTAGACCCAATATTACTAATGTTAAGATAATCCAGCCAAACGTGTCCATAGTAACTACTTCTGCTCCTGTAAGCAAACCCATTATTATAGCTATCACGAAGGCTATCAGGAACGCTATTCTCCCTATAAAGTTTAATGTTTTTCTTTCTTCTGCCATATATATAACCCCCCCTCCTTTATATTGGTATTATTATCTAACAATACCAATTATATTATATATATTTGCTTTATTTATAATTATCGTTTTTAAGATTATCAAAAATATAAAAACAGTTTAATTCTTTATTGATATAAAAAATAGATGTTATAAAATATATTTAATATACAATGAACGATGAATTATCGCCAAAATGACACCATCAACCAAAAATTTTTGTAAAATTTGTTTATACCGATCCTTAATTGTTTGATTCTCGTTAACATTTTTAGACAAGATAGAGTCCAGATTTAAACCAATCTGCAATCTATTTATCATTCTTTTTATCATTCCTAATATATCTCAGATAAAAACTGTCTTATGTAATTTTTACTTAAAAGTTCTTCTATACCTAATAAGTGATATTCCTTATCCTCGATTATATGACGAATATCCTTGCCTAAAGCACATTTTAAGATATTCTTTTCTAAAAAATCTTTTGGAGATGAAAATTTTCTCTCTCTCTCGACGACATATCTGCAATCTTTTATAAATATCTTATAATCTTTATTAATCTCTTTAAATCTATCTGCTGCATCTTTATCGAAGACATTAGGCCCGAAATGCTTCGTAATTTTTGGTAATTTCCATACTTCAAACTCAAATATGATTATCGCCTCATTTCGAGTATAATAAATGTATGAATTTAATATCTTGAATGCATTATCTTCAAACCCTCTTTTAATACCATCCTTAGATCTTTCCAGTTGCGGATATATTATATCTTCGGCAAAGTCCGGCAGACGTAGGTTTATAGCCAGGATATAGGTCTCTCGATTTATGAAAAAATTTTTTAACTCTTCGTATGTCTTTACCACGATCTCTCTCATCTTAAAATAGGACTTTGACGGATTTTTTAAAAACTCTCTCGATGCGTCTATGAATATACACAGATTATTGTAAGACAGAGCGGCTGCAACATTCCTATTTGGATCGACCGGGTCTATAAATACAAGCGGATCTTTCTTATCGTAACAACCGATACCTTCTAAATCTATATAAAGAGGTGGTCTCCAATCGGCCGCATCGAGCAACAGATCTTCAAAACTACCATATTTTATTATCAAAAGTTCACAAAGGTACCCTGAAAAACCTTTTGTCTTATTATCCGAACCATATATACCCAAAAGTTCTAAAAATTTTTTTAAAAGAATTACTTCTCCCTCTTTACCGTTTATTCTCTTCATTACATATATATTATGATGCGGCGTCCTATCTACAGCAGAGATTATATGGGATGGATCTTTTACATCAAAACAAGGTACTATATCTATATCAAAACGCATCTTCTCCCCATCAACCTCTTTATCGATGGATGCTCTAACATACGGATGCTCCGCATATCTTTGCTCAAGCACCCAACCTTCCATTGCACGCTCTATCAGGTCTATTCCTTTTTCCTCGATAAATTTTTCGTCAACGGTGGTAGGAAAAAGAATAAATAGATCTATATCTCTCCTTTTTCCGTTTAAAATCCAAGTGTTTCTCGCTGCAGAGCCTACGAGGATAACTGAAATATTTAGGTTAAGATCTTTCGCTTTTTCTAATATTCTCTCTTTAACATCCTCTGCTATTCTTCTTACCAGGATTATGTCCTCTTCACTCGGTTTTATCTCTGATAATACATCTTCTTTTATTTTATTAATAAGGTCTTTTTTAGACAGAAGATTATTCCATTTTGAACTCTTTGATCGTCTCATATGTCGGCCCTTTGCCGGTTAGTATGCTTTTTTTTAATCTAAAGTTATCTACTAATACAGATCCAATATCTAAATTATGGTTATCCACTAAAAATTTTTCTATTTTATTCTTTATATCGCTGTTCTGCTTTTTAATCCTTGCAATGGTTATATGCGGATGAAACTTTTCATCTCTTTTAAATTTTAGTCTCTCTAGTTCGGTCTCAATGAGATCAACGAGAGGTAAAATATACCCTTTTGCACCAATCCAAACAATTCTTGCATTTTTTTCTGTTGGAAATGCTCCAACACCTTGTATTTTTAATCGAAATGGTTTAAAACGTATTTTGGACAGGTTTTGTATAATCTCGTCTATTTTAAGCTGGGAAACTTCTCCGGTGAATTTTAAAGTAAGATGAAGATTATCGTGCTCTACAAGTTTAATACCATCTGTATCTAAATTCTTTCCTATCTCGTATATATCATCCTTGATATTATCTGGAAGATCTATCGATATAAAAGTTCTGACCATTTTTACATCACTTGCATAAAAAAAATTAAATAGATAGTATTAATAAATTGTATCACTAATTGTATATTGAAGAAGAATAAAGGTCTAAAAAATAAAGTGTTATAGAAGGTGTAAAAAAATTGCAACCAATAGATACAAAAAAAGAAGAGACTAACCGATATACAAAATATCTTATGATAAAAAATGCGGGTTTTCCTATGATAACCGGATACGAGGAGAACCCAATCATTAAAAACAAAGAGTTGTTTGAGAAATACGTAAAAGAACAATGGGTTGGTATGAACGTAAAAAAGGGTGATTATCTATTTGATAAATATATCAGTCCCGGTTTTGCTTTTAAAGCTGTTATTGTAGAACCAGAAAATTCTATTATAACTGAATCAACAGTAATATTTTTGGAAGAAGAGATAGTAGACAAGATCGATGAAGAGATAGATGAAGATTATAAAAAAGAGTATCGTGTAAAATTTAGCGATGTCATAGGACAAAAATTTGCAAAATCTAAATGCAGCGTTATAAAAATGTTTTTACAAGATCCGGACAAATTTGGAGATTGGGCTCCAAAAAACATACTTTTTTATGGACCTCCAGGAACGGGCAAGACCATGCTGGCAAAAGCTCTCGCTTCTGAGACTGATGCAGAGATAGTATGTATAAACGCGACTAATTTAATAGGCGGGTTTGTTGGTGAAGGATCGAGTAACATTCATAGGCTATATGATTACGCCGAGAAGAATGCACCTTGTATTATCTTTATAGACGAGATCGACGCTATTGCGTTGGATAGGCGGTATCAGGAATTACGAGGAGATGTTTCGGAGATAGTGAATGCACTGATTACGGAGATGGACGGTATTACCGATAGAAAAGGTGTATGTCTTATCGCAGCAACAAACACACCTAACGTCTTGGACAATGCGATAAAGAGCAGATTTGAAGAAGAGATAGAGTTTATATTGCCTGATTTTTCGGATAGGCTAAACATATTAGAGAAATATACGAAGACGTATCCTATTCCGCTATCTGATAAAGTAGATCTGAAAAAGATTGCGAGGGATTTAGATGGATATTCGGGGCGGGATATAGTAGAAAAAGTATTAAAGGTTGCATTGCATAGATCATTACTAAATGAGGATAATGAAGTAAAAGATGAACACTTGATCTCTGCTTTTAAGGATAGCGAGATGATAATAAAGAACAAAAGAAACTTGCCAGCAGATAACCTTTATAGGTGATATACAGTTGAACCCGAAAGAGGTAAAACCCTACTATACCTTAGAAGACCTAAATACAGATAACAAAGTTGTTCTTCTCAGGATCGATATAAATTCTCCGTTGAATCCTGAAACGGGCGAAATTTTGGATGATACCAGGATTAAAAGCCATAAAAAAACGATATACTCTTTAGACGACGCTAAAGTGGTACTGCTTGCGCATCAGAGTAGACCGGCCAAGATAGATTTTACCACTCTAAAATCACACAAAAATAAATTAGAAGAGGTTTTGAATAAACCTGTAGAATACGTAGAAGATATAATAGGGAGATCAGCCCGAGAAAAAATAAAAAGTATGGAGAATGGGGATATCATCCTCTTAGAAAATGTTCGATTTTTATCTGAAGAGGTCATAGATATGCCACTTTCCAAGATGACTCAGACTATTTTTGTAAAGACGTTATCAAACTTGGCTGATTTTTATATAAACGATGCTTTTGCAGTATCCCACAGAGCCCAGCCGAGTATCGTGGGTTTTCCTTTAGTTATGCCATCTGCGGCAGGCTTATTGATGGAAAAAGAGATAACCGAACTTGGTCTGGCATTGAAGAACAATTCTTCTCCTGTAACATTCGTTTTTGGTGGTAGCAAAGTGGGAGATACGTTAAAAGTTATGATGAATATCTTAAACGGAAAAAAAGTGGATAAGATATTGTTGGCTGGATTGGTAGCGAATTTTTTTTTGTTTTCCAATGGAATTGATATAGGAGAACAAAATATCGAGAATTTAAAACGAGAAGGGTTTTTAGAGTATCAAGAGATGGCAAAAACGATATTGAGAGAAAACTCGGAAAAGATTATACTACCTATAGACGTGGCAATAAAGAAGGATGGAAAGAGGGAAGATATAAGTATAGATAAGCTCCCAACAAAATACCCCATCTGTGATATAGGTATTGAATCATTTGTAAAGTTTTCCAAATTAATCAAAGAGTCCGAGGTAGTTATTATAAACGGGCCGGCTGGTATATTTGAGGAGAAAGAGTTTGCATACGGCACATATGAAATTTTACGTGCGGCGGGAGAGGCAAAACATTCGATAATAGGGGGCGGGCATACAGCATCCGTTGCACAGATGTTAGATCTAGATAAGAAAGTGAGCCATATAAGTACGGGCGGGGGAGCGAGCATCGAGT
>DUJX01000043.1 GCA_013329575.1 Halobacteria archaeon
AGTTAATTATGCAAAAGGTTTAATATAATTGATATAACCATCAAGATTATTGCCAATATAGAGACGAATTTTAAAGAGTCTGTATCAGATCCAAAGATTATAGGGAACGGTCCTATCATTATTATGCCCCCTCCTTTCACCTCTTTTTCATAATTAGATTTGTATATGGAGTAAAAAAAACCTCCAAAAATGATAAGCATGCCTATTATTATCAATAAAAATCCTGTAATAAACCATTTCATATATTTAGTATATATGGATATCTCTAAAAATACTTTTTGAAATCGGTTAAATTTTAATAATCGTAATCTAAAACAATAAATATCTTAAATCGTATCTATCATTAAAAAATTAAAAAAATAATAAAATTGCATATAGGAGAAAAAATGGCGGGCAAGGAATCGGTCGATCTTGATGACGAGAAGAATAATCTCGACGTACGAAGAGAGAAGATCAGATCTATTGTCGGACAGATTCCTTCTTATTTTATCCAGGCTCTTATCCTGGTATATATCATATCGTCTTTTTTAAATAAAGATTATCTATGGGGCGTTTGGGGAATTTTTGGATTTTTCTTAACGATACTTCCATTGATCTTAAAAAAAAGTTACAGTATCAGCTTACCTTGGGAGCTAAACTTTTTGATATTTTTTCCTCTTCTCCTACATATGGGCGGTACAGTTAGAGAATGGTACGACCTTTTTTATCCGTTCTATGATAAATTTGCCCATCTCATCTCTTCAATGGCTGTTGCAGTCTTTGGATTTATTTCCGTGATCATCATCGATCATTATGTAGAATCAATAAAGATTGAGAACAAGTATTTTCTTGCGTTCTTTGTAGTGATTTTTACCGTGACTATGGGTGTATTCTGGGAGATTGGAGAGTTTTTATCGGATATGTTCTTTATGACCAACACCCAACCGAGTCTCGCAGATACTATGTGGGATCTAATCGTAGATCTGGCAGGCGGTGTTATAATAGCGGTTTTAGGAACGTATTATTCGACGAACGTCTCGAGGGAACGATTTCTTGATAAATTTAAGATAGAGAGGAACGAGACAGAGAAAGAGATTCATGACTTAGAGCACCAACAAAAAAGTTAATCAATAACTATAAGAAACGATAAGCGACCATAAGAAAAATATATACGAGCATACGTGCCCAAGATCGGATGATATATATTGGCATTATAATTCGATAAGATATAATTTTTTAAAAGAGATGAAAAAATGGATAGAATAGATCCGTGGACGACAAAACAGATTGATATCTCGAGGATATTCCAAGAGTTCGGAGTAGAACGGATAGATCCTTTATTGGACAAGATACCGATAAAACATAGGTTTGTTCGGAGAAGAATAATCTTAGGGCATCGAGATTATGATAAAGTTCTAAACGCCATCAATAAGAATGAAAAATTTGCAGTGATGAGCGGGTTTATGCCATCCGGTGCGGCACACATAGGACACAAGATGGTTATGGAAGAGATAATATGGCACCAGAAGATGGGAGGAGATGTCTTTGTGTCTATCGCAGATATGGAGGCGCATGCTGTCAGAGGAATTCCATTAAAAAAATGTAGAGAGATAGGAATAAGAGAATATATTACAAGCATCGTTGCGCTCGGTCTAAATCCCGAGAATGCTCATATCTATTTTCAATCAGAAAATTTTAGATTGAGAGATCTGATGTTCGAGATAGGTATAGTCACTAATTTTTCTACAATGAGCGCAATATATGGATTTTCAGGAGATACGGCTATCTCACATATATCGAGCGTCCTTGCCCAATCGGCTGATATTCTTTTGCCTCAACTTAAAGAGTTCGGCGGAGCAAGACCTGTAGTAGTACCTGTCGGTTTCGATCAAGACCCTCATATACGACTTGTGCGGGATGTTGCAGATAAATTAAGAAGGTTTCAAGTGGAGCTGCACGACGGATATGTCCGTATAAGAAATAAAACGGCTGATAATGACCTGTTTAATGAGGTTTATGAAAGAGTAAGAGAGTACGAAAAGGTTAAGATATATCAAGGGCATATAGACATATTAGATTTAAAAGACGCGACGGGCTTGAACGAGATCGAAGAGATCGTCCGGAAGGTAGAGATGGATAATGGGTATTATGGGTTCTATCCGCCATCTTCGATATATCATTTGTTCGTATCCGGACTGACTGGCGGCAAGATGTCGAGCAGCAATCCTGATAGTCACATCTCTCTGCTTGATAAACCAGAATATGCTGCAAAAAAGGTTAAAAAGGCAAAAACAGGCGGAAGAGTTAGTCTGGATGAACAAAGAGAGAAAGGTGGCGATCCTGACAACTGTTCGGTCTTTGAGCTACTGTATTTTCACTTGATTGAGGATGATATTAAGATAGAACGAATAAGAGAAGAGTGTAGGAGCGGAGAAAGAGTGTGCGGTGAGTGTAAAAAAGAGGCTGCCGTGCTGATAGAGGAATTTTTAAAAGATCATCAGGAGAAGAGAAAGGCGGTAGAGGATACCGTAGAATCGTATATTAAGAGGCTTAGATAATGTCTGATTATGATTTGACGCTCAATGAGGCTAAGGTATTAAAAGGCTTGCTTTCAGGCAAGACCGAGCCAGAAGATATAGCCGATGATACAAATATGAAATTAGAGACGGTTATGCAAGCTGCGTTTTTCTTAGAGAAAAAAGGTTTCGTCATAATAGAGGAAAATATCGATGAAAGATATGGGCTTACAGATGAAGGGCTGGATTACGCAACCAGTGGTCTTCCAGAACGACAAATCTTTAATTTTATACAATCGAACGGAGGAAGAGTACCTTTATCTGTTTTGAAAGGGACGTTTCCAAGATTTATAGATATAGGGATCGGTTGGTTAAAGAGGAAAAAATGGGCAAAAATAGAAGTAATCGGTGATGAAGAGTTGGTGGTAGCATTGAATGCTCCTCTTGGGGATGACGAACGGCTGATAAAGGAGTTATCAGATAAAAAAGATTATTGTCTTATCGAGAAGGAAGAATACAATGATACTTTAAACCAGCTTAAACGGAGGAATCTTTTAAACATTCGTGAAGAGAAGTATAGAGTTATTAAACTGACCGATTTAGGTAAAAAAGTTGCAGAAAATATTAAAATTGAAGATTATGACGAGATAACCAATGTTACACCTGAGATAATACGAGAGAAAAGATGGATCGGCATGAAGTTTAGAAGGTATGATATAAGCATACCGTCCAAAGAGGTATATCCGGCAAAAAAACACCCTTACAAACGAATAATCGAAGAGATGAGAGATATATCTCTCCAGATGGGGTTTGTGGAGATAAAAGGAGAGATCGTCCAGTCATCTTTCTGGGACTTTGATGCGTTGTTCCAACCGCAAGATCATCCTGCGAGGGATATGCAAGACACGTTTTATCTAAACTCAGAATCAAAACTTCCAAAGGAATACCTTAGTAAAGTAAGAGATATGCATCTTAACGGTGGTGGTATCGGCTCGACAGGCTGGGGAGGAAATTGGGATGAGAGTTTGGCGAGAAAAAATGTTTTAAGAACTCATACTACGGCGTTATCGATAAAATATCTTGCAGATCATCCCAATCCGCCTGTAAAAGCCTTTTGTATCGGTCGAGTATATAGAAGAGAGAGCATAGATTCGACTCATCTACCTGAATTTGAACAGTTAGAAGGGGTGATCATGGATAAAGATCTGTCGTTCAGCCATCTCTTGGGTTATCTCGATCGATTTTATAAGGCAATGGGGTTTGAAAAGATAAGGTTCCGACCGGGATATTTTCCATATACGGAGCCATCGGTCGAGCCGGAAATATATGTGGAAGGGTTAGGCTGGATGGAACTCGGAGGTGCTGGAATTTTTAGACGAGAGGTTACCGAACCCTTCGGTATAAAATATCCGGTACTTGCATGGGGTATCGGGGTTAGCAGGCTTGCAATGCTAAAGCTTGGTCTAAGTGATATAAGAGAACTCTACCGGTCTGATATCGATTGGTTGAGGAGAAAGCCTATTTTTAATAGATTTAGATGATTTTTGATAATAATATTACTATAAAAGGAGATTTTTGAATGCCTGTTGTATCTTTACCGTATGAAGATTTAGAGAGATTGGTTGGGGTCCCGAGAGAGATAATCATAGATAAGATACCGATGTTAGGAGCGGATATAGAGCGAATCGAAGAAGATCGACTTGACGTGGAGTTTTTCCCAAATAGGCCGGATCTTTACTCTGTAGAAGGTGTTTCAAGAGCCATCAAGGGGTTTTTGTCTATCGAAGAGGGTGCAAAGTACTATAGAGTCTATGACTCAGACGTAGAACTGAACGTAGACGATAAAGTGATACCGATACGGCCGTATATCGCGGTTGCCATTGTTAAAGATGTTCTTTTTACAGAATCGTTTATAGAGTCTATCATGAACCTTCAAGAGCATTTGCACAAAGGATTGGGCAGAAACAGGAAAAAATTAGCGATAGGCCTCCATGACTTGTCCAAGATATCGCCGCCATTTACATATACGGCAGTCGCCCCGTCTTTTGGTTTTGTTCCGTTGGATTTCGATGAAGAGATGAGCATGCAGGAGATCTTAGCCCGACATCCAAAAGGTATGAAATATGGTAGTATATTAGAAAATTTCGATTTATATCCTGTAATATTGGATTCGATCGGTAATGTCCTCTCTTTTCCACCTATAATAAATGCAGAATTGACGAGAGTGACAGAAGATACAAAAAGTTTGTTTATAGATGTTACAGGAACCGATCCAATAGTATTTAAAGCATTGAATATCGTATTATCTGCCATTTACGAAAGAGGGTGTAATTTATATTCGGTAAGCATAAAAAGGAATGGAGAAAATTTAAAATCTCCAAATCTGTCCTATAAAGATATGGTTATAGATACGGGAGAGTTTAGGTCATTGACCGGCATAGATTTTACGGAACCAATGATAATAAAATCGCTAAGGAAGATGCGGTACGATGCAGAAGTGAAAGATAAGATGGTTCACGTGAAGATTCCACCGTACAGGACAGATATTCTTCATGCGTGGGATGTGATAGAAGATGCTGCAATAGGATATGGGTACGATAATATTAAGCCAGAATTTCCGACAACATTTTCGATCGGTAAACCGAACGAGATAGAACTTTTATCTAAAGGATTAAGCGATATTATGACTGGATTAGGGTTTTTTGAGGTTATGACTTTTACGCTTACTAATAAAGATAAAGAATTTTCTTTAATGCGGCGCGAAGAAAAACCCGGTTATGTCATGCTGAAGAACCCTATAAGCATCGAGCATACCATGCTAAGAGGTTCTATCCTTCCTAATTTGATAGAGCTTTTATCTTATAATAAACACCGAGAACTACCTCAAAAAATATTCGAGATCGGAGACATAGTCTCGGACGAAAATACTCTCCAAAATTTGGCTTTTGTGTCTATGCACTCAAATGCAGAATTTTCCGAGATACGGGCATACGTCGATGCATTGTTTAGAGAGATAGATCTGGCCGTCGATCTAAAAGACTCAGAGGATCCTGCATTCTTAGAAGGTAGAAGGGGCGATATATTCTATAAAAACAAAAAGATTGGGGTGTTTGGTGAGTTTCATCCAGAAGTAATCTGGA
>DUJX01000092.1 GCA_013329575.1 Halobacteria archaeon
GAATATGGTCTTTCTTTGTTGAATAACGGTGAGGCAGATATAGCGACCGTCTCGAGGGATCTTACTACCTATGAGATAGAACAATACTGCATATTAAGATATCCGTCTTTGTATGTAACTACCATCGCGCGAGATGGGGTTCTTGTCGTAGTCAATCCTAAAAATAATATAGATAACTTAACTTCCAGTCAGATAAGAGACATCTATACAGGAAGAATAAGAAACTGGAAGGATGTAGGAGGAGAAGACAGAGAGATTGTTCTCTTGGGTAGAGTATCATCATCGGGAACCAGACAGACGTTTGAGTCTCTTTTAAATATAGATAAGGTAAGAGACGATATGGTATCTTTATCTGCAAATAGCAGTGTGTTACTCGGCGTATCCGAAGATGAGAATGCCATAGGATATATAGGCCATGGGTATCTCGATCCTAGTAGAGCGAAGGCATTATCTGTTGATGATATAGAAGGAAACATCGAAAATATATCTAAAGGCGTTTATCCTCTGGTTAGAAATCTAAATCTCGTTACGCGAGGCGCTCCAAACAGCGAGATAAAAGATTTTATAGATTTTATATTTAGCAAAGATGGAGAAAATATTATTAAAGAAGAAGGATATATCCCTGTCCCGTACAATGAAGAGGTATAATTAAATGGTTATAAAGATAGTACACTTATCAGACATCCATATAACATCTCCTTACTTCATTCCAGAGATGTATGATCGGGTAGTA
Organism: Halobacteria archaeon; assembly: GCA_013329575.1. Taxonomy (GTDB): domain Archaea; phylum Halobacteriota; class Methanoliparia; order Methanoliparales; family Methanoliparaceae; genus Methanoliparum; species Methanoliparum sp8915u. The sequence continues at coordinate 734 of DUJX01000092.1, forward strand.
AGAGAAGTAAATGATCTAAAACCGGACATAGTCATAATTACAGGTGATCTGACAAACGATGGTCGGCTTAACGAATACGAAGATGCCGATAGATATATCAAGAGAATAAAATGCGAGAATATGGTTATCCTGCCTGGAAATCATGATACACGAAACGCGGGTTATCTACTCTTTGAAGAATATTTTGGCGAACGGATCAAGACGTTACGTTATAAAAACATAACAGTTGTAGGTGTAGATTCTTCAGAGCCTGATATAGACGATGGGCATATTGGTAGAGATAAGTATCCTTACATAATAAACAGTTTTAACCAGAATAAAGACGATTTTAAAATTTTTGCATTACATCATCACGTGATTCCTGTACCACTATGTGGAAGGGAGAGAACTGTGCCTACAGATGCAGGAGACCTATTGGACGTTTTAGATAGATTAAAGATAAATCTAATTCTCTGTGGACATAGACATGTTCCATGGCTTTGGAATTTAAACGATATGGTCATTCTTAACGCTGGAACACCTTGTACAACTCGAACGAAAGGCAAGATCGGTCAGTCGTATAATCTTATAGAGATCGATGACTCTCTCAAAATATATAGAATATCTCTTAATGGTGAAAAATATATAGTATTTGATAGAAAGATATATAAAGGATGAATTATAACAAGAAAGAAGAGTGATGTATGAATTAATGATTTTATAAATATAATTATTAATATATATAGAGTATTACCAAATTAAATATATTGTAGATTGGAAGGATCTTAATTTGAAGTTTACTACTACGTGTTTGGCCATTGTCTCGGTTGTCGTATTGATCGTAACACCCTTTGGATATGCTTTAGAGATAGTCCAGGTTACGGGATCTTCTACCGTCATGCCTATCGCGGCGAGATCTGCAGAACTATTCACTAACAATCAAAAAGATATACGGGTTACCGTGACTGGAGGAGGATCTGGACATGGTATCGAGGCTGTTGCCACAGGCAAGGCCGATATAGGAATGGCATCGCGTGATGTAACGGCATCTGAGATAGAAAGATTTGGTGATCGCTTTGTAGAGCATGTAATTGCAAAAGACGCTGTTGCCGTGGTCGTCAGTTCTGATATATACAATGCAGGCGTTACTAATCTTACCAAAGAAGAGATAAGAAGGATATTCAATGGGGAGATAAGAAATTGGAGTGAGGTCGGTGGTCCTAACAGATGGATCGCTGTCATTGTCAGGAAACCTGGATCTGGGACCAGAGATACGTTCATGGAGGCTATATTCGGTACTGCCTTAGCGAAAGAGAACGGACAAGACGTGGCAGTCAGCGAGAATGCAGAGATGATGATGAACATCGTTAATAAGAAGAATGCGATAGGATACATCTCGGTAGGGTATCTTAACGAGAATGTTAAAGCGATCGCGATAGATGGCGTGTTACCAACAGAAGAGAATATTTACAATGGCAGCTACCCTATATCCAGAAACCTGTATTTTTATACATATGGGGATCCGTTACCAAAGACGCAAAAATTTATAAGTTTTGTATTGAGCCCAAAAGGGCAAAAAATCGTTGAAGAGGAGGGTTATCTTCCGGTAGATTAAAAATACGATAGATTTTGAATAACTAAGTTGAGGTTTATGGAGAGTACAAAATCAAAGAAGATCAAGGGTTTTAAAAGATTTAAAGAGAGAGCAATCGAGCAAATTCTGTTAATCATATCTATACTCTCAATCTTGATCGTCTTTATCATCTTTCTATACCTTATACTGGAAGGTGCTCCTGCATTTTCAAAAATAAGTTTTATTGATTTTATTTTTGGAAGAGAGTGGTTCTCTCCTATCGATAAATATGGAATCATGCCATTATTGATAGGATCTCTTTATGTAACTGTTATTGCAACAGTTATAGCCGTTATTCTCGGTGTGCCATCGGCTATAGTCTTATCCGAGATGATGTCTCCGTCAATCGCATCAATCATAAAACCGATCATCGAGATCTTGAACGATATTCCTTCCATCGTATACGGGTTGATAGGGATGATAATCTTGATCCCTTTCATGGAATCGAGCCTTTCCATGGTGGTAGGTCAATCATATCTAACAGCTGGAATTGTGCTCGGTATCATGGCACTTCCTACGGTCATATCCGTATCGGATGATGCTATCAGGTCCGTCCCTAAAGGTATTAAGGAGGGGAGCCTTGCACTCGGTGCGTCCCATTGGGAGACCATAAAAAGTGTTGTTATTCCTAGTGCAATATCCGGCATCATTGCTTCTATCATTCTAGCAATGGGACGAATTTTAGGAGAGACCATGGCGGTTATGTTTCTGGTAGGATGCGTAACACAGATACCGTCACCACTATACAATATCTTTCAGAGCGGCGATACGATGACTACACGAATAGTAAGCGAGATGGGAGAGGCTGCACGAGGATCGCTCCAATACCATTCTCTGGTTAGTATCGGGATTATATTATTGATAATTGTTACTATCTTAAATCTTGTTGCGGATTATGCACGTATTAGAGTTCAAAAAAAGTTTGGAGGAGTACGATGATCTTGCAGGATCAACATTTCTGCATCTCGGCAAAATCCATAAATAAGTCTAAAAACATCTCGATAAGATATTCAAGCAATTTGGATTGAGAATTATGACTAATTTAAAAACCAAAGATAGGATCTTAGATATAATCAGACGAGTTACAAAGATTGATATACCGACATACCTGATCGGTTTTATCATCTTAATCTTTGGTTTTGTTACTCTTATAGGCTCATCCAATAGATCGCTTATATCCAATTATACTTTTGTTTATTCTTGGATCGTTCCAGCGATTATTTTAATTCCAGCATTTATATCTTTATTTATCTTCTTGAAGGCCATAATATCACGATTAAGACGCACAAAGGATCGATGTCTCAATAACGATAAAAATGGACATAAGTCCTCGCCATTGTCTATTACAGACATCATTAAACGAAAGGATTACGTCTTTCTCATTTACTTCATTTTATTGATTATTCTGTCTTTGATCGTTCAATCAATCGATCCCTCTTTGCGGTTACCTCCAAACGGAATATCTGCAAATTATTCTACTTATCTGGATCTGTTAGAAAATCATATCCTGTCTGGCTTATCCACGATATTTGACGATTTAATGATAAGTATCAATAGTAGCATTATAATATCTATATTATTGTTGATCGCGGGTATCATAATAATAAAATTAGCCACGAATCTACAGTACGGTTTTAAAAAACATGCAAATCAATTATTTGCATTTATCTTATTGGGTTTGGCTATCTCTATCGTCTTATCGGTTCTCGGATACATTTTATCGATACTCCTCGTACATGGCATCGGTGCAATAAATTTAGAATTTTTAAC
>DUJX01000089.1 GCA_013329575.1 Halobacteria archaeon
TTCTTGGTTTAGCACAATCTGGTTACTCTTCTCCGAAACCGACCCAATTACTGGTATTCTCGATAGGTTCCCTCTCGCTCTCTAATTTGTTTGCCAGAAAGTCCCAATCAGGATAACCGATGGCGATAGAGATAATTATCCGCTTTGATTCGGGTATACCGGCAAGTTCTCTCAACACTTCAGGGTACATCACGCCCTGATCCTCGATGCAGGTACCTAAGCCATAATTTAGGGCAGCAAGACAGATCGTCTGTATTACAGCGCCTATATCCAGCAACGGCCCGTTCTCGGTTAACGATTTATCTACCAAGATAATAATCGCTGCAGGAGCATCAAAGTAACGGAACCCTCTCTCTCCCCAATCTTTTTTTCCATCTTTATCCTCTTTTTTTATTCCCATCACTTGAAAGATCTGTTTGGCGAGGTCTACCTGGCGTCGTCGATATACGCTGTCCTTAGACCATCCAATGACTGCGTGGTCTGGATGGGGTGGCTCAGTATCTCGTTTTTCTATATTCTTTCTCACGATCTCTTCAAGGACTTTTCCGGTAATAATCGTAAACTCCCATGGCTGGGTATTCATCGCAGAAGGAGATCTAGTGGCGATCTCTAATATCTCTTCAATGACCTTTTTAGGGACAGGATCAGGCTTAAAACCTCTGATACTCTTTCGCATTCTTATTGCGTCTATAAGATCCATAAAAACACCCTTATTTAAGATAATTTTTATGATTTATCTTTTAAATACCCTATTTAAACTCTTATGCTATTATGGTATCTCTTTCACCGATTTAACATTTATTGCAGAACCTTTTCTTGCTTCTACCATTTCCCAACCAGATATTCTTGCTCTGCCGACACCAATCGCTTTTTTGCCCTCGAATAAGACCAGATCGTTCGGTCTTATCTGTTCATCCGCATCGATCACGCCGACGTTAAACACATCGCCTAACGGGACAAAATCCTCGATCGATACGGTGTAATCGCCTGGGAAGATATCTCCTTTGACTTTTTTTACGTTTTCTACCGCATTGATCGTCAAATCTACCGATCGGTATGCCATATTAATCTTTAAAAATTGTTTACTACCGATGAAAGCCACCATATTTGGATACTTACCTCTTATCCTTAAATTTAAATCTCCTCCGTTATCCAACAAAATCTCATCGGCCATCCTACGACCGAACTGGTATGAGAGCATCGATCTGATAACGAAAAATTTCCTCTCGTTATTCGTTATTTTTTTGTCGGTATCTATCTCAGACATAATGTCTCTCAAATTTTTAAGCGATTTGTCTCCGGTTACTCCATCCTCGCAGGTATAACTAAAACTTAATCCTAACTCGTCTTCTACAGATTTGCAGATATCTTTATATGGTCCCTCAACATGGGCTATTATCTTTTTATACTTATTCTTGTCTAAAAACCTTTTTAAGCAATCTCTGCCCCATTCGACCTCTTCATGAGTCCATTCTCCTGTTACAGGGATATCATAAGCCGATGCTGGGTATATAAGTTCGAGTTCTCTCGGCACGATGCCGAGCGGCGATGTCAATATAACCTCATGCAGATATTTTCTGAAAGGGAGAACGGCATCTATTATTGTTCTATGCGACGGAGAGAGAGAATAAGGTTTTCTTGCAGAACAAGGGAGGATTAACAGATTGTCCAGATCGGGCTTTTGATACCGTTCCATCACCCGATCGTTAAAATTTTTGATCTCTATTCTGTTAAAACTATCAGACGTGTTTGCGTATAGATACGATCTTCTGAATAAAGGCACCTTCCTGCTCAAAAAATCGCGATCTATAACTCTGTATAAAGCGGTGATCCATGGTGATGACCTGCACTGTTTATCGACGTACTCTGTGATGTTCTCCTCTTCTATGAGATACCTCACCTTTTTAATCTCGGCGTTTAGGGCATAGCAGTTATGCATGTATAAAAAGTCTATTATATCTCTTATGCTCTTATCATCCAGATCTGCGGGCGTTTTATCCTTACATGCGGGACAGTTGCAAGGAAACTCTGCAAGATGTTCAAAAATCCTCGGTCTTTGTGGTTCGAAGATCTTTTGATTATTGATATTTTTCAATCTGTATTCTCCATCGGTTGTAAGATAAACTCCACGCAACGCTGCAATCTTTTCATAAACATAGTCGAATAGGTCCACACCATGATAGACAAGGATGGAGACGTTCTCTGGCGATGCAACCGCCTGAAGGAACAGAGCCGAATCAGGAGGGATCGAATCACGCGTTTTTGTCAGCATTAATGAGAGTCTCCTGTAATCCCCCAGGTATCTATTAACGTACGGCAGAACATAAACCTCTGCGGTCTGATCTTGCAGGTTTTTATCATCCAAAAACTGATTGGGTAGGTCATCTGGATAGTTTGATCGATCTTGACTGGTTATAGATTCAAAATAGTTTTTAAGATAAGTTATATGCGGATACGATGCCAAATTGTATATCTTTATTGCAGGATCGTTTGAAAAATTCTCGCTGATAATACTCGGGGTTCTTATCTCTCTTTTGTCAGTCAGTTTTATCAATCCTAACCGAGCCGTCCCGTCCTCTCTCAATACTTCAAATCTCATCTATTAACCTCACATCTGCCCATCTTTTAATCTTTTCTATCAATGGATCTCTGTACCTCTTATCGTATTCGAACGTGATATCCTTTCCTTTGTTCGCTCTATTGCCGAGAAAGACGATCAGGTTTAATAGAGCAGTCCTGACCATCTCTTTATCGATGATATCGGGCGATTCAAAATTTAATGGATAAGTCTCGGACAACTCCAACGGATACGGGCCGAATGGTGGTCTTAAATAATAAATGCTCTTATAATCGTTATAATACGGCTCGTTTATGATATCCTCGATGAGTTTAGACGTATTTGGAACGACCGTAGTTATTAAAGCAGGCGTCGTCTTGATTGGCATGCTCCTCAATTTTTTTCTGTATCGTATAACCTCTGTCCGCCTGTTGCTCTCAACACCACCGTAGAAGAACGCCAACTTGCTGGATACATCGTATCGTTCTAAATTATTAGAATACTTGACAAATCGTCTAAGACCGTTCAACAATTTTGGATGGCTTGTGCATCTGATCTGGGCCAACTCCCACAATCTTCCGTCCATTATCGCTTGTTTTATCCGTCTTATCTCGGTAAAACTCTCGTATAAATTATGAATAGCCAACAATCTCACAATCTCGTTATTATTCATCCCTCTTATCTCTTCAGGCGTATATTTAGAACAGACAGGACAACTGCATTGGAAGTATCTGAGATCGGATAGCTTATACGTACCGTTTACAGTAAGATATCGTTTATCCATAGCATATAAGATATAAGACGCAGAATCAAAGAGATCGCATCCCATCAAGACCGATATTGCAAATCCCATCGGGTGTCCTGCACCGAACAGATGGACGGGTTTATCAGACGGAATATTCAGTTTGGACGCGATGACCGCATCGACTATAGCATCGTATCTATACTCTTCAAGCAGAGGGACTATCGCTCCGATCGCATAGAGATCAAAATCTAACCTGCTTGCCTCTATGGCATTTTTTCTTCTCAAATCCCTGT
>DUJX01000061.1 GCA_013329575.1 Halobacteria archaeon
AGTAATCGCATATAGGTTGTATACCTTCTCATCTTTAAGCATAGACGCAAGGTCTGGAGATAACGGTGCCGAATAGATCAGTTCTTCATCGAGGTACATCGCGATAGGATGTTTTTCCGGGTCGTTTACGGCATTGTATTTTATACACGCATTCCTAAACTTGTTTGCACCCGCCTCGTTCAATGTAAAGCCTGCACCCCAAACCGTACTATTTTCCGATCTCGGTGCAGGATCTACCTGTGCTATATCATCACCAGAAAGGACTTTCTTGTATTGGCCGTCGTCTGCCATGATCCTTATTTCAAAGACGCCTGGTGTAGAAACTATTTTTTCAGCATCAGATAGATTCACTCCTGCCAGGTCAACCAAGATATATTTGTTGCCTATTGCTCTAATGACTATGTCTTTGCTGCCCAGTGCATTTAATTTTTTCTCCATCATCGTTTTAGTCTGTTCCATCGTGCTACTGGACGCTCTATTATCATAATAGGTCAACTTTCCGCCTAATGGCTGTATAACCTTTTCTATCTCGTTTTGATCGACGGTCTTTCGTATCTCATACCTTAACGTATTCTCCTCTACGATAGGAACGACCTTTGCATCCAACCTCTCGCTCAGGTATATCGAGACGATCCTGTCATAAGATACGGGTATTCGTATCTTTCCATCCTCAGTCGGCTCGGCTGTAAGACCATACGAAGATAGTATATCTTGTGGTACCTCTTTATTCGTAGTAAAGACTATTCCTGTATCATCTAAACGGACTAATGTAACGTCTCCACCGATCAACTCTTCTAAAAACGCCTTGGCAACCAGATTTTTATCCAGATCTACGCTTACAACGACCGCGTCCGCCCTCATCCTTAAATATGATCCACCGTCCAGATCCAGACCAAAACTCAGATTGGTCTTAAATTTGCCATCCGATACCGTTGGATGTATAAGAAAGATCGATAAGATGATGAGTACGATCAATATCCAGAATCGGATATTCTTGAAGAGTTTGTTCATCTTTTTCTACCCCTTTTATCTATATACAATCTTAAAAACCCCGCATTCAACAGCCATGTATTCAACAGATCTGCCAATAATCCGAATATCAGTACGGCAGACATCTCGCTCAGTATAGTTATCTGCGTATACGATGTAAAAAGATAAGAGAATGTTGAGACGATAAACATTACGACCACTGCTGCCAGCGTTGTGGTGGTCATGGTAAAACCGGTATCAAATATCCTCTTAAAATCATCTTTTGTATTTTTCTTCTCTTTTAGAACTTTGTTGGTCAGTAGGATATCTGTATCTACGGAGTAACCTATAAGCATCAATAACGCTGCCAGGCTTCCAAGAGTCAGTTCTATTCCAAAGATATCCATCATCGCCATCGCCATTATTATATCGGATACTGCACATAATATTACCATAAAAGAGGGTAACGGTATCCTAAACGCAACAAATACGACGATGGCCATGAGAACAAAAGAGATTACTATTGCAATTATTGCTAAATGTTGTAGATCTTTTCCAAAAGTAGCACCAGAATAATCTAACTGGACATTCTCCACACCATACTCTTGTATTATAGAATCTCTTACCTCTTTCTCTCTATCCGGATCCATAGGCCCGAACTGGAGCATAGTCCTCGAACCCATGTCTCTCACAAATAAAAGGTCATATGCTTGGTATTTTTCTTCGAGGTATCCTACATCTTTCGTAGAAGGTACTGTTATCACGGTACCTCCGGTAAAATCGTATCCCAGTCTTACAGGCGTACCATACATTACTAAAAAAGAACAGAGGATGCCGATACAGATCACTAGTATTACTAACGGTATCCTTATCATCTTTTTCGTATCCATGTTATACGGATTAAACTCAAATTTCATGTTAAGCAGAACCTACTTTATCGGTTCCTGCACCTCCCTCCGAAAACGAGAACCTTCGGTTCTTCACTCCTAGCAGAACTAACGCTCCTGCACCTCCTGTGTAGGACAAGCCTACACTGCAAAATATTTGATTTTGTAACACCGTTGATAAATCGCAGTCCAGCTTTATGCTGGACCGGATTGAAAAACCTATAAGTTTTGTTTTCACTCATACAAATTTTGCCCGTTTAGATAGATTATATGGAAGATTAAGCGATTTTTTTGGTAGAGCGCCGATATCTTCCTTTACTCTTATAGCAAGGTCTTCGATGGTCATCTCATCTTTTGATTTATCCTTCCTGATGTTTACACTTAATACATTCTTGTCCTTTTCCTTCTCTCCTATCACGACGATATAAGGTATCCATCCCATCTCCGCCTCACGTATCTTCCTGCCTAAAGTATCATCCCTATCATCGATGTCTGCCCGTATCCCCTCGCCAAGGAGTTTAGAATATATCTCTTCTGCAAAATCGTTCTCCTCTTGATGAATCGGTATGATCCTTACCTGTGTCGGTGATAGCCACGTCGGTAAGATCGGTATCTTCATCGTCGATCCTTTCTCGATCAAAGAATACATGACCCTCTCGATGGCTCCGCTAGGGCTACAATGCAGTATTATCGGGGGCTTGTTCTCTCCATCCGCGTCCATGTATTTGATGCCATACCTTTCAGCGTTTTCGACGTCTATCTGTACCGTAGAGAGCGATGTCGCTCTGCCAGATTTATCTATAAAATTAAACTCAAACTTCATTACGAAATAGAAGAACCGTTCGTCCCATATCTCGACCAGTACTGGTTTGTCTATAATACTTACCAATTCATCTATAAACTCTTTATTCCCGTCATAAAAATCTCGAGTAAACCTTATGGCGACCTCATAATCGTCGGTGCTTAACCCGATATTCTTGAGCACATCCACACTAAGCTCGTATTGCTTCTTGAACTCATCCATCGCTTGGTTTAGATCAGAACAGAATGTATGCATATCCGGCATGGTGAACGCTCTCAACCTTCTCAGACCTGTTAACTCTCCCCGTTGCTCCCGTCTAAAACTATACTTTGTTATCTCGACCATCTTTAACGGGAGGTTTTTATAAGATATGGTCATATCTTTTCCGATTAAAAATTGGCCAAAACAAGCAGCAAACCTCAAGAACAATCTCTTCTTCTCGGAATCTATCTCGTATCTTCGGGCAGGAAACCTTTTAAGGTATCCTCCGAGTGCAGGATGCGACGTATCATACATTATAGGCGTTTCTACTTCCATTGCGCCACTATCCAAAGTCCTTTTTAAGACGTACTCTTCTAATAAAGATTTTATCAACCGTCCCTTCGGATAATATCTCATATTACCCGGATCTGATGCAGGTTCGTAATCCGCGATCTCTTCTCTTCTCATGATCAAGACATGATTTGGAGTCTTATTATCTGTCGCCCTGCTTCCAGCCGATTCGTATATATAGAACTTGTTTAAAGTCCCGTCTGATGTAAAATCAAACGATTCTGGATCGTGGAGTCTTCCAGTTGTATCCAAAATATAAAATCTGGAACTTACCTTCTCTTTTGATTCTGCCTCTTCATCATCGTCTGGGGTTATCGTTCTGGATAATTCAGACAGGGGATGACCTTTACACTGAAGATTAAACGATTTATACCATCCAAAAGGTGCACGTTTTACATTGATCGAGCCAGACTTTTTTAACTCTGTCTCTAACCTCTTTAACAGCTCCACAGAGAAATTAGGCTCGGCGAGTCTATCGCTCAGATGAGCGTACGGATATACCATCACGTTAGATGTGCCGACCTCTGTACAGACATCATTTATCTCTTTTATTGCCTTTCTCACAACGCTTTCAGGGTTATCTTCATCGATCTTTTCAACGGATACGAATACCACCAATGATTCATCCATGTTATCCGATTTAGAAGAGCTATCCAAATCTTCTGCATATTTTGTCCTTTCTTTCAAGCTATACTCGATCTTATCCGAGTGTATCAACAATAATCTCATTTTATTACCCGATATCCTACAAAGTATGTATTACAATCTTGATCAATCTTAATATCCGATTCTGTTCCTAGAACAAGATTATCTCTTACGACAATCTGGTGGTAGGATATATCTCTTACTACTACTCCACACTTCTCGCCTTTTTCAGTCGTGACCCCTCTCACTATCTTTCCGATCCATCCCTTGTTTATCTCACTATATATCTTTTTTGTCTCTTCGGTCATGATCCTCGACCGTGCCTTTTTAATCCTTCCTAAGATATCTCTATCTTCGCATTGCGTGAAGGGTCTCGGTGAGTATCGCGTTATATTCACTTTGTTTGGCATGCATCGGTGCAACAGTTCCATGGACATCTTAAAATCTTCCTCTGTCTCGGAAGGATAACCCACGATAAAATCCGTAGATAACGTTAAGATGCCGTTAAGCTCCGACCTAAAAGATCTTACAATGTTTAAAAAGTCATCGACGGAGTACCTTCTATTCATATCTTTTAATACCGTATCTGATCCTGACTGAACAGGTAGATGTAAAAACTTGAATATCTTATCGTTTTTAAACGCTTCTATGAGCTCGTTTAATCTCCTCTCATCTTTTAGCGAGTATGGGTTCATCATTCCTACCCTGACATAAAATCTTTTATCTATCTCTGCAATATCTCTTAACAGAGCGGGTAAACTATACGAAGAATCATGCCCGTACGCCCCGACATCCTGCCCTGTCAGCCTGATCTCTACTGCGCCTTCATCAACCAATGCTTTTACCTCGTTTACGATATCTACAGGCGGTTTGCTCACAAGCGGTCCCCGCGCAATCTTTGTGATACAATAAGCGCAGTCTCCGATACATCCCTCGCCTATACTGACAATGCCTATCTTACCGTCTTTTGCGACTATATTCTCGTATTCTTCGAATAATTTATAAAAATAACGTTGATCCAGTATTATAACATCATTATCAGATTTTTTAATCTTTTCAGGAAAAATTCTTGCTAGACAACCTGTAACAATCAGTCTTTTACTTTTATATTGTTTTATTTTTTTCAGCATTGCATTTTCCGTTGATTTTATCACACAGCACGTGTTTAGAACGATGGTATCCGCCTTAGATGGATCTTTCACAATATCAATGTTTCTCTTCTTCAGATAAGCCTCAAGCTTTCTTATAAACTCATCATTTGCCGTGCATCCGTACGATTCTAGATACGTGTAAGTCATCTTTGCCCATCATCTTCTATATATCCTATTATAAATTTTTGTATTGTAGTCTTTTAGTCTTTGATGATATGATTCTTGTTAAGTTTTTCCTATATTTTCTCTTTATTCTATCTTGATAAACAACGGTTCAAACGAAGGATTTAGGTCTAAACGGACTTATTAGGGCAACAACCGTTTATTATTTCTTACATAAGATTTATAAAACTAAAATAATAATATACTATTTAACTGATGGAGGGGGCTAAAAATGATAAGATGGTTGGGTCACTCGGCTTTTGAGATTACTACATCTAATGACAAGTCTATCCTCATCGATCCATGGATAGAAAACTCGTTATCGCCTATACGCCTGGACGATATACCTAAAGTAGACCTTGTATTGGTCACTCACGACCATTTTGACCATGTCGGAAACACTGTCGATATCTGTAAGAAGACGGGTGCCGTGGTTGTCACTAATCCCGAGACGGCGAACAAGTTATCACGATCAGGCGTTAAAAAGGTAATAGGCATGAACATAGGCGGAAGCATAGAACCGATGGACGGGGTAAAGGTTACGATGGTACAGGCGTTCCATAGTTCCGAGAGCGGTTGTCCTGCCGGTTTTCTTCTGCATATCGATGGAAAGATAATCTACCATGCTGGAGACACGGGCATATTCTCTTCGATGGAATTGTTGGGCGATCTATACGACATAGACGTTGCTTTGATACCGATAGGAAGCGTCTTTACTATGGATCCTTATCAGGCAGCAAAATCTTTAAGATTATTAAAACCGGACGTTGTGATCCCGATGCATTACGGAACGTTTCCTGCACTGGTAAAAGATGCTAATGAGTTTTTAAACATTGCAAAAAAAGAGTATCCTGATGCAAAAGTGGTAATCTTAAAACCAGGCGAGGAGCTGAGATTATAGATAAATAAAATAGTTAGTTTAGTATTTATACGGTTTAGTAGTTATACGTAATATATACGTGATCTGTTTCG
>DUJX01000085.1:0-4395 GCA_013329575.1 Halobacteria archaeon
AGATCATAAGAGAGCGGGCAATCTCTCTAATAAGCATAGCAGATCCTAAGTTTAGAAGACAGCTTTATGAGGCTGCAAAAAAACATCTGATCATATCACAAGATCAAAAGTATCCCATGTATGAGGTTTATGATCAGAGAAAATATGAGACGAACATATCGCTTAAAAATGGACAGAAAGTCTATTTTAGAGTGATAAAACCTTCTGATGAACCATTACTAAGAGAATTTTTCCATACAGTATCTGAAGAGACGATATATAAACGATTCTTCGCACCTTACAGAATGACGAAAGACAAACTTGAAAAATTTCTTAATGTCGATCTTAGAAAGGAGATGCATATTATAGGCACGGTCTGGGAGGACGGGACGGAAAAAGCCGTTGCTATCGGCACGTATATTGTCGATCAGTCTACGGATATGGCAGAGTTTGCCATGTTGGTCCATGACGATTGGCAGAATATGGGAATAGGGACGTTCTTATTTCATTATTTAATAGATATAGCGAGACAAAACGGTATAAAAGGATTTGTTGCGAGCGTTTTACCTCAAAACAGAAGAATGCTCGATATAATTTACAAATCGGGATATAAAGTAGAGAACCGGTTGGAATATGGGGTCTATTCGATCTCGTTCAGGTTTGATTCTAAAAAATAAAAAATTTATTATATGCTATAATTATTTATAAGATCGAAAAATTTATATATAAAATCAAAAAGCTCATAAGGGAATACTTATCGGATGATATTATATGAATAAAATTATTTTTTCTATCTCAATGATCTCGTTGGTTATGATCTTAACAAGTATGGTTGCTTTACCTATAACGACGGATGCATTGAGTACTGGAGAGAGCAACTTAACCAACCCGGTATCCCCAGGGACTAAACTGGATATCTCAATCCCTATAATCAACGATAACAACCAAAAAAAAGATGTTACGATTGTTTTAAAACATGCTGAAAAACAGAGCGGTTCAAGTTCTCCTTTTTTTGGATCATCTCCTTTCGGATCATCGTCCAATTCTCAGAAACCATCATCTTTTGAGCATATCGGACTGATGAAGAGTTCAGACTTCATAGGCGATCTGAAACCGGGCGAAAAATCTTCTGCTGATTTTGTGCTATATATCGATAAAGATACGCCCGGTGGGATTTACAATCTCGAGATCACTGCACGTTATACGGATTTTATGGTCGTCCCGATGACCGAGACGATAGGCATATTATCTATTCCCGTATCTAACAACCCCAGCATAGAGATAACGGGTATATCAAAAGGCATAATAACGCCTGGATCTGTAAACGATCTAACGATCGATCTGAAGAATGTCGGAACATATCCTCAAAGTGATGTATCGGTAGAGATAAGCCCGATATCGTCGTCTCAGCCGCAGCCAAGCATAATACCAGAGGATTTGACAAAGATGTTCGGTGCTACTGATGATACAAAAAAAGATTTGAATAAAACAAAAGAATTGATCTCGCCTGTTGGATCTGGAAACAAATTCTATATCGGCGATCTGAAACCAGGCGAGTATAGATCCTTAAACGTAAAACTTTTTGCAGATTATGACATAACAAAAGGGGTTTATTCCTTGCCTGTAACGATACAGAGCCAGGGTGTCTCGTATCAAGAGAATGTTCCTGTAAGAGTAATAGCAGGTGCCAACCTTTTTATACCCGTGATAGAGACGAATCCGAGGGTTATAATTCCAGAAGATAAGATTACTATCGTTGCAACGGTCGAGAATCGAGGCGGAGACGCCGCTAAATCGGTCAGTGTAGAGCTCTTAGACAATGGATACATAAAGGGGGAAGGTAATATGTGGAATATTGCGTATGCTGGGACTATACCGGCTCAGGATACGGGTTACGTGATATTTCAATTATTCGTCGCAGACGGAGCACCTAAACAGGTCCCGCTTTATATGAAGATTAAATATACCGATGATCTAGGTCTTCATGAGAGTATAGAGAAGGAAGATCTAACCGTTGTATACCAGCCAGAGGATAAATCTCCGTTTGATGATACAGCATTGATAAGCATTATCGCCGGTATATTGGTAGTTATAATAATAGTAGGCGTTTATTTGTATAAACGAAGAGCTAAACGATAATGGCACGCGAATATAAGTTAAAGATGCATAATATTGCATATAAAAATCTTTTTGGGCGCAGGTTTAGGGCTATATTGTTGCTATTTGCCATAATGATCGCAGTAGCGCTGTTTTTTGGTCTTTCGTCCCTGACAGCAGGAATGGAAGAGATCATGGCAGAGGCTACAAACGATTCTAATATGAAGAATACGATAGATGTGGTGGATAGCAACAAGGGTATGTTTTACGGCACGATAGATAGATCGGTGATAAAGGTTATAGAAAGCATACCCGGAGTGAAAAACGTCGTTCCGAGGGTTTTTGCCTTAGTCAGGTTAGAAGATGTTGGGATGACTACTCCTATGTCACAGATGGAAAGAACGGTGACGCCTGAGATGGATATGCTGATGCAACAGATGATGGGGATGATGGGCGAGAATGTAAACACGATGGCTGGAGTGGGTATATCGGATATAGCCGATTCTGTCAACCTGATCGGTATAGATCCAAATCTGGAATATATCACGGGTGGTTATCCATCCAAGATTGTAAAAGGTTCTATCTTTTCAACGTCTGGTGGGGCGATTGTCGGTGAGATGCTTGCCCAAAATTCAAAACTAGATGTTGGAGATAAAATAACCGTCTTATGTGGTGATAAACAGCGCACGTTTTATGTTTCAGGCATATACAGTTTTGGAAACCCGATACAAGATAATTCTATCGTGGTAAACATAAAAGATGCACAGTATCTCAAAGGAATCGGCAATAATGAAGTATCATCTCTACGGGTGATCAGCGAAGAAAACATCGATAATAGTCTGATCAGCATGCATATCAAGGCAAAACTCCCTGGAAAAGTGAGTATAATCGATCATAGCCTTACCGCATCTGTAATAAACGAACAGTTTAACCAATTCAAGGTTTACGAGTATATCGTGATAGCCATAATCGTCCTGGCAAGTATAGGTTTCATCCTGGCGATAACCATGAGATCGATCACCGAGAGAACGAAGGAGATCGGCACGTTAAGAGCGATCGGATGGCAGAGGACGGACGTATTAAGATTAATATTTATAGAATCGCTTATAACAACGATAATCGGATCGATACTTGGGATTATTCTCGGTGTCCTGCTACCATACATCTTCCAGGCGATAATACCAGTCTTCTTCCCAAGTTTGATAATACCGCCCATGAGCGAGCTTGTTAAGATTACTCCTTTTATGGTCGTAGAATCTATCGCGATAGGATGTGCCGCGGGCATAATCGGAGGGATGATTCCGTCTATAAGAGCGATCAGAATGAGCCCTGTGGAGGCGTTTAAATATTGATTTAGACATCTAACACTCAACACAGATTAAAACAAAAATTGATCGATTGTTTAATGATTAAATGCTTACTTAATAAGGTACCAAAATAAATTAATCCGGATAACCATGATCGAGACGAAAAATCTAACCAAGATTTATAAAAGGGGCGGCTCCGAGGTGATCGGGGTAAAAGATATCAATTTAAGGATAGAGGACGGCGAGTTCGTGAGCGTGATAGGACCTTCAGGGTCGGGCAAAAGCACCCTTTTGCATTTGTTAGGCGGGCTTGACAAACCTACATATGGAGAGGTCCTGATAGATGGAGAGAATATCGAAGATTTGGATGAAGAAGATTTATGCCGACTAAGAAGGGATAAGATCGGGTTTGTATTCCAGGATTTTAACCTGATTCCTACGATCAATGCGATAGAGAACGTGGTCATCTCACGTATACCTACCGGTGTACCGCCAGAGATGGTAGAACGCGGCGTCAACCTTCTCAGTTATTTTAGAATGGAAGACCGACTGGATCATCTCCCGACACAGCTCAGCGGAGGTCAACAACAGAGGGTGGCAATAGCACGAGCCCTTATCAATACGCCCCATATAGTCCTGGCAGACGAGCCTACAGGCGAGTTAGACTCGAAGAGCGGTGATGAGATCGTACATCTTATGCGGAAGATGAACGAGATGGAAGGTGTCACGTTTGTAATAGTCACGCACGACCTAAACGTCAGCAATAAGACGGACAGGGTTATACAGATACATGACGGAGAGATTGTAAAAGATAGTAAAAAATAAGATTAATATAAATAACGATCATACAAGAAAAAGACGGAAAAGACAGAGAAAGATCACAATTATTTATCCTATTTATCACTCAGTATATTAAGAACATTTAGAACACTTTTGTACCGCATGCGCTTGATGGACCCCATAGTGGTCTTATCCTTGCCGGCTAATGGTGCTACGCAAGCGATCGCTCGGC
>DUJX01000085.1:4427-7047 GCA_013329575.1 Halobacteria archaeon
TCAAATCGTGCCATTAGGATCGCATTCATCATCGGTGTGAATGACATCCCAAGGTCTATCTCTGGAAAACAGAAAAAGCCCTTATCGTCTCGCATAACCCGGTAATCGTGTGCCAGTGCGATCATAGCACCGCCTCCAAAAGCATGTCCATTGATCGCCACGGCCGTTGCCATTGGAAACGTCAGCATACGAGCATATAACCTATCGACATCGTCCAAAAATTTGAGCATCTCGTCGGATCCATCACCAGCCATCCAGTCCAGGTCAAGCCCGTTTGAATAAAACTTTCCCTCGCCGGTTGTAACCAGCGCGGCAGGTCCGGAAGAATGCTCTACCTCGTCTAAAGCTGCGTTTATCGCATCGATAAAATCTCGGTTGAGCCGGTTCTCTCCATTCTGCATGGTAAGGATGTATACGTCCTCTTCACGGTTTAATTCTACTGGTTTTATACTCATAGTCTAATATCTCTCCTCAATCTTTTTAACTACCCGTAACATCTCTATTCTTTAATTCTTAAATCTTATTCTGTATCGAACGTCTCTATATCTGCCCCGATCTGCTTTAATGTCTCTCTAACCTTTAGATTGATGGTATTCTCGTCAAACTCGTCGTTTGCTTCTGCTTTAAGTTCTATGGTCAGTTTAATCTCTTCGCTTTTAGCAACCAACGGAAGGATGACTCCGCTTGTAACCTCGTTCATATGCTCCCACGGAATCTTTGCCCGTATAGCCAACCTCTTTATTGCTTTCTTGGAATCGGGTTGCACAGGTTGTTTTGGTCCATTACCTCCACTTACACCTCTTCCTTCACCGCCTGCCCCACTTGTATCTGTCTTAGATCCTTCTCTTTTACTCTTCTCATCCTCTTTTATCCGTCTTGCCTCTTCCGGTCGCAAAACGGAAGATTCCATCGTTGGAGAACATTCTTCGTTATAAAACACCTTTGAGTCATCTTTTAGACCGATCAGCCCTTTTCTTACCCCATCTTTTATGGCATTGAGAAGGACGTCCTCGTCTTCAGGTATAGCAAGCCCTGGTGTCTTAAGAAACGTCTCATATATATCTTTTACCTCTTTTTCAACCTCTTTAGCCCGAAATATCCTGTCTATTATGTATCTCGGTCCTATCTGGGATAAAAGTCTTCCTTCAAGTATCAGATGCTGTCTTACCATCGCAGATATGCTCGGATAGAGTCCTGCCGTAGGAATACCGAGATCTTTCCATAAAACGCCGCTGCTCTCCATGATTGCAAGATGCCGATATGCCGATAATATCTTCGAGAGTAGGTCATCTCTCGTTTTAACGATCTTATCCTTTAGGATGCTTTTGTCTTCTTTGGATAAGGTATTAAGAATATTCTGGTCTTTCTCTATCTCGCTAAGAGCGATCAAATTCCTTATCGATGATGACAGGGTAGCATATCCAGAACTATCCATCGTGATGAGGAAGAGCGTATTCTTGTACACCCGGAAACCTGATCCTGCCTTTTCAAAGAACTCTTCAGCGTTCTTTCTCTTATAATCGGTATAATCAGGCGAAAATATGGCAAGCTTGAGACGTTTGTTATCAGGAATGTCTGCCGGATCTTTTGGCCAGAGGTAACTCTCGAGATCTTTGCCCGAATTTTTTCTGATCTGTTCTCTAACCTCGTCTAAAACTCTGTCCGGCGGTATCGTCCCTTCCTTATCCAAGATCACACGGTTGAGATTCGGCTGATTCACGAACCGGTACTGTTGCCCATCCGAATGGAAGTACCACAGGCGATTTTCCAGCTTGTTGACGGCATCCCCGATTATCGTGCTCGGTATCCCTTCACGTAGCAAGGCAACCCTAAGCCATGGCAAGGTTATTCCGCCTTTACCCGAACCGCTGAACGAATAGAGGAAGACCGATGTGGCTATGCCTCTCGCTATCCCATACTTCTCATACTCGCTCCCCATCTCTTTATCGATCTTGATCGAGTTGGCATCTTTGCCGGATATGTCCATGGTTATAACGCTGTCGTACTCGTTCCCTATATGCTTGATGAACTCTCTGCGTATCGTCTGGTTCTCGAGGTTGACCTGAGACGACTGTATAAGCGTAGCTGGGACTTTTCTACGGTATAAGTCTGCAACAACCTCTGCCATAAGTCTTAAGACGCCTCTCGTGCGCTGGAACGTCGGGTAAGACCCCCATCTCTCGTACAGAAGGTCTATCAGCCCGGGATGAAACGGGTAAGCATGCTCTATCTTATCCCTGTACGAGACATCCTTGACCTCCGGTGGCATATCAGCCCCGAGATTTCGGTACATCTCAAAATAAGCCTGAGCAACCTCTCTTCGTATCTTCTCATCACCTATATTCTCGAATAACCGTTTCCTTATGATCTCATAAAGTTCCATTCCTTCTACCGGCGTATAAATAGACTCGATCCTTCCGTATATCATCTGAAGATCGTTCAGTGCTCTCTCGCCGATCTCGCTTAGATAAGGAGCGCTCGATGGAAGAGTGCATACGAGACAAGCATTCTTTTTAGCCCGTACTGACTCGGTCAGTTCCTGAGAGAACACGGCTATCTGATCGGCAAAATCTCTCGCTTTCACGCTATACTCAACGAGCTCGTCCATAAGGATCAGAAC
>DUJX01000020.1 GCA_013329575.1 Halobacteria archaeon
AGGTGTTATCTTAAAGTCCAATCCTTTGGTTAGATCTTTAATCACTCCTTTATTTAGATCTATCTCCAGTTCATCCCCCTCATCTATCTTATCAGCATCATTGCATTCTATAGGTGGTAAACCTAAATTAACAGAGTTTCTAAAAAATATTCTTGCAAAAGATTTAGCAACCACGCAACTTATTCCAGCATACTTTATCGCAAGAGGTGCATGTTCCCGACTCGAACCGCATCCAAAATTTTCTCCTGCAACGATTATATCTCCTCGATTAATTTTTTCCTTAAAATCTGGTCTAACACCCGCAAACAGATATTTAGCCAGGTCTTCAGGATCATTTAACGTTAAGAATCTACCTGGAATAATCGCATCGGTATCTACATCATCTCCAAACTTCCATGCTCTTCCGTTTATCATTATATCCCTCTCTTTTTTTATACTCATAGATGACATCTCGTCCTTCTACAAAAACTAATCCCTTATCTTCGGCATATCTTTTTGCATCATTCTTGGATAAAGCCTTACCGCTAACATCATCCAACATCTCGCAGACAACCATAGCCGGAGTTATTCCTGTCATTTCGGCCAATGCTATCGACAACTCGGTCTGGCCTCTACGCTCATCTATTAAATTGTCCGCCGCTCTCAATATAGGCACATGTCCAGGACAACGGAACTCCGATCCAAAATCGAACGGTTTACCATTTAAGACCTCTCTAACTGCTTTACCTAACTCTCGTATCGTTAAAGATCGGTCTATATCAGGTATCCCGGTGAAAGTATTGACATGGTTCACCCAGAGAGAGAATGCAGATTTTGAATCATATTTAAGATCTCCCTCTTTTTCTACTATTCTTAGCAGGTTAGAGTAACCATTGTTTCCTACATATCTCAAAAGGTCTGTTATAAAAGGAAGACCAAATTTTTTTGCTGCATCAGGATGAATGGATACACAGATCAATCCCCCACCGTCCTTTCGCATCATAGCTACGTCTTTATGAGTAGTAGATATTGCAGGGATAACGATATCCGTCTCTCCCTCTCGGTCATCCGAATCAAATAATAATATCGGTCTGCCCTTTTTAAGATCTTCTATCGCATCTTTTATCATATATTACCTCCACTATATCCCCATCTTTCAGGTCTAATCTTTTTCTTAAATTAATTGGGGCGATCAATTCAAGCAAATCTTCCGAATAATGTGTTCTCTCAGGTTGGATTATAGCCCCTTCTATCAAAGAATCGTCCCATCCTCGTCGTTTAATTGTAACCTTATAACAAACGCCTCCACCAAAAGATCTCTCTTCTGACTTAAAAGGTTCTATTATAACAGCATCGACTCCATTTAACTCTTTCCTTCGTAGTACATCGTCGCCATAAATCTTCAGATTTAATGTTCCTGGATAAGGATCGAATCCAAGTTTTTCTTTTATCTGTTTTTTATAACCCTCTTGTGAGAGATAGTATTGTCCCTCGCCAAGCCCGGTAAAAACCTCACCTTTTATAATGATTGGATCGTTTAACGACTCGAATATATTAATATAATCAAGGTACTCTTTCCTCAATATATCAAACCCTCTATTATTAATCTTAACATACTGCCCATCTTTTACCAGATTCCTATCTATTAACTTGTGGTCTACCAACTCTTTTAACCGTCTGGCAGCAGTCTGTACGCTAGTGTTCATCTCCTTAGCAAATCCTGCAGAAGATATCTTGAACCATCTATCTCGTCCCATCAATGCAAGTCTCTTCAACGCCTCTTTATCGACCATCTCATCTATGAGATGCATCTTTTTTTTGATATTTAAAGTTTTTCATCCATCGTCTTATTCATATAAAGATAGAAGATATGAAGAAGGATTAAGATTATAAATCAACCGTACTATATTACTATTATTGTGAGCATTCCTCCTAAAAGAAAGACAACCGATGAAAAAAAACAAAATAAAAGACCGACTTATGCAAATATAGCTAGGTATATTGCTATTGGCACAGAATTAGGTATGAGCGTATCTTTTATGACCATTGTCGGTTATATCTCTTTTAAAAAATTTTTAGGCGATGAATTTGCCGCAATCGGAGTAGTAGTGGGTGTCGTACTCGGTTTCTTCCTCGGGGTCTACTCTTTATATAAATTATTTAAAGAGGAAAGATGGTAAAGTATATTTTTATGAAAAGATTATAAAAACAATTACCTTATCGGTTAACGTTTTAAAAAAGTTTATTAGTATTTTATTAATAATTGAGAGAATATCTGTTGCTATTAAATTTCATTAAATCATCAAATAAGATTATAACGATGATAAATACCTAAAAGGAGTGGATTCATAATTATAAAAACGGATTCTAAAGATCGTGATATCACGAGGGGAAAAGAATTAATCTCTATCTTCTTGCTTACTATAGTATTGATCGAGGCGGCTATATGCTTTGTAGACCCAAACCTCTTTGTAGAATTCACTGTCTTGCTAATTGGATCTTTGATATTGATAGGTTCTATAAGATTTTTGATACCCGTTCTTGCAGGTTTTAAAAGTCTGGATGTAATCGACGATGATCATTTCCCAACAGTCTCAGTAATCGTATCTGCCTATAACGAAGAGCGGGTCCTATCTAGAACTATCAAATCGCTTCTCGAGGTAGATTATCCTAAAGACAAGTTAGAATTCATCTATGTATATGAGGACACATGTACTGATAGAACGGAATCAATCCTGCTGGAGTTTGCAAGGATGGATGAACGAATAAAGGCTGTGAAGTATCACGGAGGCAAAGCAACATGTCTTAATTATGGAATAAGCATATCTAAAGGAGATGTAATCTGTATACTCGATGCAGATCATTCACTGGACAAATATGCCATTAAAAGAGCGGTTAGCAGACTACATCACGACGGGATCTATGCTGTAAGAGGACGACCGAGGGTCATCAATAAAAAGGATAGTTTTATAGCAAGAATTACGGCCATCGAAAGAGATATAATAGAACGCCTTATCATATACGGAACGTATGTCTTGGATGGTTTTGCGTATTTTGGCGGAAGTTTAGGCTTTTTCAAGCGCGAACTTTTTGAAAAAGTAGGTTTATTCGATGGTAACAAGCTGACTGAAGATATAGATTTTTCGGCAAGAGTTTACGAGGCGGGATATACGATAACCATAGACCCGACTATAATAAGCTGGGAAGAGACGCCTCCTACGTTCAAAGGATGGTGGAATCAGAGAAAAAGATGGTGTAGAGGTTGGGTCCAGTGTGCCGTCGCACATATCGTACCGATGCTTAAGAGCGATATTCCTTTAAAAAAGAAGATAGATGGGACCCTGACCTGGTTATACAACTTTGTTCCGTTGATAACGATATCGTTCATCCCATTTTGCATAATTGCTCAGATGTTAAACATAGAGTTTATTGTACCGCCATACTTATGGGCACTCTTACTATTGATACCATTAATCGCAGTAATTTTAACACTGATAGCAGACAAAAAATCGGGAGAGCGTTTTAGATGGAATGATATCGTTTATGGCTTTTTAATGCCTGTTTATTTGATACTATACGGTATATTATCCGTGTCTGCAATAATAGACGAATTTATCCTGAAAAAACCACATATTTTTAATCATACAGAAAAAACAGGCAGTGTGCTTAACGATTAAGTTGGTATTGTAGATATATTAAATCTATAAAACTCTTTCTAAACACCATAAAAGTTTATCATTTGGATCAACTCGCTGAATCCTTCTATCTCTTCTTCTAACACTTCCTCTTTTGTCATAGAGATGCTCGCCTCGCCATCGGCCGTAAGCATATCAGGCCCGCGTATTATCAATCTACCGATGCCGTCCCTGCATAAAACCTCTTCGATCTCCTTATCGTGAACGAATGCTCGTCCTGGAAATATTACGGTCTCTTTGATATCTTTAAGATCTATCGCTCTCACATCATCTATGGTTATTAAACATGCTATATCTTTGTTCACAGGAAGAATATTGATTTTATCGGTTATCTTCGAGAAAATATCTTTTAAAATAGGAGCAGAAACTCTTCCTGTCAAAATTGTTGCCTTTTTCTCAATTTTAGGAAGTTTTTTCAGTATTTCTTCTTCATAACGTATAGAATAAGGCGATTTTAACTGTGGATCCCATAATGGAGTTCCTGTCACTCTGAAAGAGAAATTTTTATCGATCTCTGTAACAAGTTCCTTGAAATATTCGGCAGAGTGTGGTTTTATGCCTTCTATGATAGGATCGTTTCTTAGAATAAGTCCTTCTTCTCTATTATTGGCAAATCTCATTAGAATGAGCCCTTTTACTCCCATTTCTTCGAGATCCGATGCTGTATTGTATAAATCTTCCCCATCGTTGACTCCGGGTATTATAACAGATGCTGCATATACATCAGAACTCTCGCAAAACCGTTTTAAATTTTCGATGGATGCTTCCGGGGTTTTATCATTCATCCATTCTCGTCTAAGATCTAAATTTGTAGAAAACACGGTATACGATACTTCTGAGACATTATTTTTAAGCAAAATCTCTGCTTCTTCTCCTTTTTCGCTATCAAAACCTTTACCACTCGTATAATTCAACTGTATCGGCATGTCCATATCTTTTAATCTATCGGTTAGCGGAATAAGTCCAGANNTAATTAAGATAAACGTTGTTCAATACCATATCTACAGGTAAAAACCCGAAAGATCTCTCTCTTACACTGTAAGTACAGTAATCACAACCTTTTTTATATGGTGGGCAATACTTGCAGCCGAGAGGTTCTTCTGAGATATGACCTTTAAAATAACAGTATCTGCAAAAACCCCTGCAACCGATACCAGGACTTCCACCGACATTTGCTAAGATGCTCTTTTTGATCATTAATATAACTCCTCGTTCTCTATTAATTTTTTTGCCGACATCTTTCTAAGGATTAATGATACGGGGATTGCATAGATCAGAATAAGAAAAGAGACGAGCAGGATTGTGGTCGAATTAAATGCTATGCCGGCATATTCTGCTATCAATGGCATATATAACACCGGAATATAACAAGGGGTTACCAACAATATAGAGAGAAGCATTATATATGGCATGTTCGGGGGAAATGACATATCTTCTGGCGTAGGAGATGTAATATTTTGATAAACAGCAAAATTAGCACTTACAATGCTCGTTGCAAAGATCAATGGGATGTACGGGAATAGATTAGATCCGAATACTAAAGAGAGAACAACAAATGCTATTATAGAATAAATCATCCCTACAATCGTTGCAGATAACGATATCGAGTCTATTATCTGTTCTCTTTTGATTGGAAGCGTTTTTTGTATCCATAATGTATCTTTCTCCTTAGCAAACCGTCGCTGTACCATCGCAGAGGTCCCCATAACCATGAAAAGAATGGTTATAAAGATTATTCCACCAAAACCTTGCCATATCTCCGAGCCGGGTAACATTCTAAACAACGGTAGAAGCAGGAATACGAATAGATAAAGTAATGGCGTATATATTACCTTGGTTCTAACTATCGATAAAAACTCTCTCTTGATAAGAACACCGAGCGTGCCGCCGGTCATGGAGAATACCACGAGCGGTTTTTTTTCTTTGTTCTCTATCGGTTTTACTATGAAATCATACTGCGATCGGAGTGTATAAAAGAATATTCCAATAAACAATAGATACCATAGAATCAGGCCACATAGGGACAAGAATACCATCGATAAATCGGAGGATAGAACGCTTATAATCAGATCAGATATAATAAAATTCGGTAATATCCTATAAAGAAGGCTCGGATCAAATAAATAAAGTATGATACCAATAATTACTATCACAGGAAGCACAAAGATCAAGGATCTCTTGTTTTCTATGAGCATCCGCACCCCGGCTGCCACCATGTTTAGTATTCCTATAAAGAATACCAGTGACAGCGCGAGAGGGATCGATAAGTATAATGAGATTCCGAGATTATGTAGTATTAAAAGGATGCATACAAATATTACCGGTATTATAAACAGGATGATCGTTGAGATGGATGTAAATTGTGTCGCCATAAAATATTCTCTCGGATTTACTGACGTCGTTAAGACGAAATCTGCATCCTCTTTCGGTGCACGCAATCCTCTTCCTCTAAAAGCGTTCAAAATAGGGATGATAAACATTATCCCAAAGATTATCGGAAGATAGTTTATAAAAAAATCAATCATACCGGTGACATAGTATGAGATGGTGAGAAGGATACCGATCATGAGCAGATAGAATATAGCAAACCCTATCACGGTTCCCTTCGATTTAAAAATCATATGAAGTGCGTTTAAAACTTTGTACCGCGTTATTGTAAACGAATTTAACATGATATCATTCCTTTAAAATTTTTTAAACGAGAAAGATAAACGTTCGTCTTCCAACATCGATAAATATCTACTCTTTCAAAAACTTAATATCATATTAATCTTTTGAAACTTAGCCCGATGCTTTTAAAAAAAGAAGATAGAATAACACAAAATAAAAAGTAAAAAAATAAAAATAAAATCAATTAAATAATTTCTGATTACTCTACCATCTTAAAGAACGGGTGCGTCTCTATAGGAGTAATACCGTGTTCTGTCTGGTTTGCATCGGATATTATGATATCCACCATTCCACATAATGGAAATACCAGATTAGCGTTCTCAATAGGACCGTATAAGACGAAATCTTGTCCAGCAATTATCGGTATGATATTAGAACCAATATCACACATCTTAAAGATATCTGCTCCCTCTCCGAGCCATACGCCTTTCTCAGGATGTTCAGAATGTGCTTTTCGGTAGTTTTTCAGCCAGACCCATGCAGAAGGGACATTGTGTATTCCTAACCCAACTGGAACTCCAAATAAAGATTTTATTACATATCCAGACGCGACAGATGATCCTGCACCAGAGCCAATCGGCATAGATGCCGCATCGACTATTATGTTGTCCAAGCCCAGATCCTTCGATAAATCCAGTAAACCTTTATCTACAAGTCCTGCGCCTGTTTTAAGCAGTTCTACTTTACCATTAACCGATGCGTCTCTCGGGTTAAATGCTAAGACGATAGAGGCTGTAATATCCAGCTCTTTAAGCGCTTTTAACTCGTCTTCCGTACAAGAGACGTTTAAAGAGTTGTACATTGATTTGTCGGATAGTCCTACCTCATGAACATACTTTATACCTGCAATCTTAGTAATTACATCTGTAGAATCTATTAAGAACGGCGTGTCGCTGATCTTAGTACAGAAATTAATGTATTTCTCCATTGCTTCTGGTGATTCTGCAAATATCTGAAGTATTGCAGGATTTCCTGTAAGATCGGACATCTCATCCTGCTTGTTGATCAATTCTTCCGCTTTTTTCTCGTCTATTACTCCTTTCTTGTCATCTTTTACTATCTTGTGACCCGCATAAAATATCGTTCCAGCCAAGACTGTCGGTATCTCGCCCGGCTGCCCTCCAATCTTTACTCCTGCAAAATCAACCACTTTTTGTTCTCTACTATATATAAACATCTATCTTTCACCCCATAAAGAAAAATATAAAGACTAATAAAGCGATCAGTAGACCATAAGGTATACCAACCAAAAATCCTATCCTATCTCCCAATCTTTGAGCCAACTCTCCTGCCGTGAACTCTATCTTTCCGTCTATCTCATCGAGTTTAGTCAGCAATTCCTTATGCTCTGGCGGTGTTAACGTAATAGGCGCACCTAATGATGTTTTCTCATCGATCTCTTTATCCATTTTCTACCCCATTAATAATTTTATTCCAAACAATATAAAACCTGTAAAGAGCCCTATTGAAAGGCCTTTTATAAACCCAACCCATAGCCCAGCAGCCAACCGATTATCTTTACCGATTAAGGTGATCATCTTCTTCTGATCCTCTACTTTAGCCTCTATCAAAACCGTTTCAGGCGTTTGTTGTTCCATATTTTATACCTCTTTTTATTTTTACTATGATCCATATAATAGTCATTAGCCGTATTCAACGCAACAGAATAAGTGGCAACGATACTAGTATAGCAAAGATAATACCGGTCAATATACCCAAGATCGCATTGTTGGATAAACCGCTCGTCAGTTTCTGATCCCTGACTATCAACTGAGATTTATACCGTATCGAATCTATCGTCTTGTTAAAAGTATCCATTGCTGGTTTTGCTGGCATTGCTAATGGAAGTTCAGCCTCTTCTTTCTCTTCTGCCTCTGCACCCAACCTTAGAACTATAGGATCTTCTGGAAACGCACCAGGGTCTCGTGCTATAAGTTCTTTAATCTTTGCTCCGATCTGCGACAGATCCTCGACTCCGATCATGTCTATTACTTCGACCTGTGCTCTGAATCGTTCTACCGCTTCTATTGGAGCGTTTTCTATAAACGGGATCGCTCCTGGCGCATTTATTATCTTTTTTGAATTGGGATCTACACCATATTTTGCCAGAGCCAACATTGATTTACCTGTTAAGTGTCCAGGAACCTCGGTTCCTGCCAAGATAAGGAACCTTATATTCGGGTTAGATATCGTGTTAGCTATAATCTTCTCCAATCCTATATTCTCGGTCTTTGTAGGACCTACCATCGTGGCACCGGATCCTAACACCTTTTTATCATCAAAGTACGTCCCTAATGACGAGACCACGACAGGGTTTTTTGGATCACCTATCGCGTATTCTCCGCTGACCGGTGGCCATTCAGGCGGTACATCTTTTTTTTCAACCATCTTTTACCATCTCCTTTTATATTTCCTATTCAATAGACAACAGTACGAGTGCGATTATACCAAACC
>DUJX01000075.1 GCA_013329575.1 Halobacteria archaeon
CCAAAAAAGGGTTATTAGGTCTTGCCAAAACAGTTCCGGACGGAATGGAACCGGGAAGCGATATTGCCAATTTTACTATAATGGGTTACGATCCCAAGTATTATACAGGACGAGGTGGGTTAGAGGCTGCCAGTATCGGTGTGAAACTCAATAATAACGATGTCGCATTCAGGTGTAATTTTATAACTGTGAAAGACGGAGTATTAGAAGATTACAGCGCGGGTAAGATCACGGACGGAGAGGGTAAGATACTCATAGACGAGCTAAATAGATCTATTGGTGGAAGATACAACGTTGAATTTTATCACGGTAAGAGTTATAGAAATCTGATGGTCGTGAGAGACTGCCCAGAATTGCTTCAGGTGGAATGCACACCGCCTCACGATATAAGTGGAAGAAAGATCGATGATTATCTTATAAAATGCCCGCAATCTTCGACCTCGGATGGTAAAAATGTCTTATCTGATCTTGTTGACCGATTGAATGAGATTATCTTCGAATCCCGATCCGTTCTCGAGGATAGTATCGTCAATATAAAAAGAATGAATGATAAAAAACAGCCTGCTAATATGATCTGGTTATGGGGTCAGGGTAAAAGACCGAATATCTCCACTTATAAAGAACTGTACGGCATAGAAGGGTCTGTTATAACGGCTGTAGATCTGATAAAAGGTCTCGGTATCTATGCGGGACTGGATATTATAGACGTTCCTGGTGCTACAGGTTACATAGATTCGAATCTATTGAACAAGTCAGAATATGCCTTAAACTCGCTTAAAAATAAAGATTTTGTATTCGTTCATGTAGAGGCAACAGACGAGATGGGGCACGAAGGAAACCTTGAAGGAAAAATAAAAGCGATAGAGCGGTTTGATCGGGAAATTTTAGGTACTATCCTCGACGGGTTAGACGAATTTAAAGAATTTTCAATACTTTTGTTGCCCGATCATCCTACACCGATCGAATACAAAACCCATACATCAGATCCCGTTCCGTTTGTATTTTATGACAATAAATCAACCGTTTCAGACAACATAAAAGAGTTTAATGAAGAGTCTGCAAAAAAAGGGTCTCTCGGGCTTGTAATGGCTAACAAACTTGTAAGATTACTTTTCAACCTATAATACTTCGACAGAAAATAGTCATCTCTCTTCTTTTATCTCTTATTATCTGCCTCTCTCCTTTATTGTTCTTTTTTAACATGTCTTAATATCTCATTCCTCGCCTCGCCTATGGTCAGAGGATAAGGATTTCTTATAGGTATCCCGTCTTCCTTGTTTAAAATCTCCATTAGATGGGTGATTCTCGGCAGTCTCAACGATGCGTCTCGTATAATGTCCGGTCTCGAAAATATGTCTTCAGGAGATCCTTCTGAGATAAATTTCCCTCCTTTCATAACGTATACCTTATCCGAGTAGAGTGGAACGTTATCGATATCGTGTGTTGCAATGATGAGCGTAATACCTCTTTCTTTATTTAAGTTTAACAAGAGCCGAATCAGATTACTAGAACTTCTTGGGTCAAGATTAGATGTGGGTTCATCCAACAAAATTATCTCTGGGTCCATAGCTAGTACCCCCGCGATGGATGCCAACCTTTTCTGTCCACCGCTTAAATTATTTGGGCTTTTATCACTTAGCTCTAGTATATCCAATATCTCCAAAGATCTCTTTACTCTTTTTTCTACCTCTTTATCATCCAATCCTAAATTTCTCGGACCAAAAGCGACATCATCCCATATTGTATGAGAGAATAATTGGTCGTCCGGGTTTTGGAATATGAATCCTATAATTGGTCTTATTCGGTCCAAATTCTTTTTTGTCAATTCTTCGCCTTTTATCCAGATCTTACCCGTTGTCGGAAGAAGAAGTCCGTCTAAAAGATATAGAAAAGTGGATTTTCCACTGCCATTAGGCCCGATCAGAGCGATCTTTTCGCCTTTATTGGCTATGAAATTTATTCCGTCTAATGCAGGTGTGCCGTTAGGATATGTATAACCTACGTCTATAGCTTTTATCAATGGATCAGGATTCATGCTTTATAAAACGCCAAATCTTTCTAAGTTGTATCATAATAAGGTATCTAAAATCATGCCAATATTATCTTATCTATGATGACCAGCAAGGTTATAATAACTATCGTTAAGACACATAACAAGGACTCTTTTAAAGATATCGGTTTATTGTATTTCTTATTATTATAAAAATTTAAATTATATCCTCTGGATACCATAGCGGAATATATGCGCTCGCCTTTATCTGCACTTCTTATAAACAATAGACCGGCAATACTGCTTAAATTTTTAATCTTTTCTTTATATTTTAGCCGTCTTAAAAAACCGCCTCTAGATACTTGTGCGTTGTACATTGTTCTAAACTCATCGAATAATAGCGAGATGTATCTTATCATCAGCAATCCTATATCTACGATCTCTTTTGGAACTCTAAACCATCTTAATGCCTCTATACTATCATTTATGCTTGTAGTCAGGATAAACAATTGTAGAATGGATATAGAGATGACAACACGGGTAAATAACAAAAGCCCAAAATAAACGCTCTCCCTATATACCTTTAATCCGATGATGGAGTATATCTCGTCTGTCCCGCCGTATGTAAAGGCAACAACTATAAACAAGATAAG
>DUJX01000058.1 GCA_013329575.1 Halobacteria archaeon
CCTATCATTGTTACTAATAGCCCGATGGCGAAGCCGAGAAGCGGTAGAAGAAGATACCAGCTAAAATGAAAGTTTTCAATCATTTTTCAGCAGACTTTTTACTTTTTTGGAAGCATTACCGACCACTGGTGCGCCGTGTCTTGGCCGAAGAATGTCAAAATCAAGTTCGGCTATTTTTCTTAACGATATCTATGCTTCATCCATATCGAGTGTCATCGATCTGGACATTGGCAATATATTACCGTTCAGGTCGCTTCTGAGAGCATCACCAGCAAATAGAAGATTTTCAGGTTGATAGAGAAAGAATATATGTCCTATAGTATAGTATGTCCGGGTGTGTATATTACTTTGAGACCTCCTATCTCGTTACCATCATTCAGCAGTATGTCCGGCTCAATCAGGCAAGATTTTATAATTTTTGGCATTATCGTGAATATAGGAGATAAAACTCCCTTTACCTCTTTGAGTGCCCTCTTTTCAGAGACGGCGGGAGCATCTTTTGAATGTATAGCGACTTTTGTGTCTGTCATCTTTTTTAGATCTGCGACGCTCCCACTATGATCCATATCGGTATTGGTCAAAACCATGTATCTTCCATCATTTGGTTTCATGCCAAGTTTTGTGAGAAAATTGATGATTTTATTGGTATTGCCTGGCATACTGGTATCGATTACTATAACATCTTTAATGATGACAACATAACTGTTTGCACCTCTATTATTATTGACCTGCTGATATCTTTCTGATGTTATCTCCAACCACGTTCCTCTATTGGAATATTAGAATTTGAGATTGTTCTATTCTATTTTATTACCTCTCTGATATATCCATATTTAGAGTCTGTTTGTTTATATATTCTTAAATATTTTCAAATCGTTGAAATATTCCCAAATTAAGATTTATTTGGATCTAAAATAGCGTTATAATAAACCAATATATAAACCAATATATAAAGATTACAAAAATACTTCTTGTTTATAGTATAATAAGTTTACTACTTATATTTTGTTACTAATCACATCTATCTCCTACATTGATGTTTCATATTTATGTGTAACTCTTCCAGTTCCTTATAGGTAGTAGCAGCCAGCCGGCGGTATTCATCAGAATATTTCTTATCTGCTGCTAATTTTTTTAAAATCTCTTTTAATCTCATCCTTTTCTCCTCTCTGTCCGCTCTTACCCAATCTGTACCTCCACTTAACGCCGTGTATATTTTTATAATAAGGTTGAAAATCTCATCAATACCATAACCCAAGTTATGCCATAGGATTAATTCCTGAACAAAATCAAAATACGATTGTTCAAGCATTTCGTTAATCTTTGGGGTGAACTCATCTTTATTTAGTATCGATCTATCACTATATTCTGTAAAGCCAAGGTTTACTAATATGTCTCCTTTTGATAGTATATTCTTCAGAATCCTTGAGCCTATAAACTCCTCTCCATGACCTGGTAATACTCTTATTAAGATAAAACCATTTTTAAGTCCTTCTTTCGTCAAAAGATCCTGGCGATGTAGGATTCTTAGCCCATATCTATTTACATGCTTAATAATAGGAAGATTCTCTAATACCGAAGATCCAAACCCTTTTGTTAACGGTCCGTTCATCAGCCAAAGATCACCGGTAAATAGTATCTGATCGGTCGGTTTAAAATTTTTAGTAATGCGAGGCGTGTATAGGACTATTAACTGATCCGACGTATGATGACTTTTATCCTCGTGTGAATAGCCTAATATTTCTAACATTCCGTCTCCGATTTGGATCTGGTCTAATATAGGCAGGTTTATACCACCAATATTCCTCATGTATCCTGATCTTGCTTCATGGTCAAAAGACAGATATCTTACATGCCTCTTGAGAAGATTAAAAGGCTTAATACCAATAAATGCCCATCGTCCCTTCATTCCGTGCTTTGTGCCCTCTATAATTTTCTTAAAATTAGGGTGAACCAAAACCTCCGCCCCTGAAACCTCAGCCAAAAGAGCGGCTGAACCACAGTGATCTAAATGGTGATGGGTAAGAATAATCCTTTCGATATCAGTAGGCAAGATATCATTCTCTTTTAACAAATTTACAATAGTAGATCGATATCGGCTATCTGCCGCATCAATTAAGGTATGCCTGACCGATCCATCTTTTTTATAGCTTAGGCAATAGAAGTTTGCTCCTCGATTAAAGAGGAAACTTGTTAATGTTATATCTGTACCTGTTAATCTCTCCCTTCTTATCTGATATGACCGAGTTTTTGTCGCGTTTTGCCATTTTTCAGATAATATATTGCATAATTTTTCCTCAGCGGCCATATTTTCCTATTTTTATTATTATATTATCATTATATTAATATGTAATATATAATGTTTTCTTATATCTCTCTAATATTATCAAAGAATATGACTAATTTGTTTCCTATCTTACTTTATCAAATAAATACCTATTTTTATCATATTTTATCTCATTGTTTCTTATTTATTATTTGAAAATTATCTAAAATGACAAAAAACTACACCTAAAAAGATTTAGAAGACAAAAAAAAAGCATGTTAATCCGATATTAACTTGCTTTAAATAAAATAAAATTTATATTATTTAAAGAGTTAATAATCTGCTCGATGACTCATATTCGAATTGTCCTTGTAGAACCGAGATATACCGGTAATATAGGCTCGATCGCACGTATAATGAAAAATTTTGGATTTGATGATTTGGCTCTCATAAATCCGCCCGTGTTAGATATAGATTCTATAAAAATGGCAATGCATGCATCTGATATTCTTGAGAGTGCAAAGATCTACGATAAAATAAAAGACGCGATAGATGAATCGGATTACGTGGTTGGGACGACCAGTGTTGTGGGTGGTAGGTCGTATGTAAGAAAGCTGTATCTTACGCCAGATCGATTAAAAATGATCTTGAAGGATAAAGAAGGGATTGTCTCGATACTCTTTGGACGGGAGGATAATGGTCTTAGTAATGAAGAACTTAAACTCTGTGATGCTGTCCTCAATATACCTTCTTCTTCGGATTATTTGGCACTAAACCTTGCCCAATCTGTGGGAATAATACTTTATGAGCTTTATTCTGTTGAAAAAAATGATACAGATAAGGATTATTTTCCTGATAAGGACGATTTAATCTATCTTGAAGATCACTTATTAAGACTTTTATATAAGATTAATTTTCCTAAAATTGATAAAGAAAAGACCGTCCTTATGATAAAAAGAATTTTAGAGACTGCTGGTGCTGGTAGAAATGAGATTCAACATATAAGGGGTATTTTGTCGGCGATAGAGAAAAAAATTGATGAAGGGATGCGATAAAAATTAGAATAAGTTTATAACAGTGAAATATCGATTATATAAACAAACATATTTATTCAAACTTATTTAAGGAATGATTACCGTAAAGACACGCATAGATCTTATATCCTATTTATCTTAGTATGAGATTAGATAGATTTATAAAGAATAAAACCATTTTTGATAAATGATTTATTCAACATTGCGTCTTGTCGGATAAATATTTTTAATGAGGTACCTGTTATGGAATCCATTGTTAATGATGCATTAAGAAGGGTAAAAAGGGAGAACGATTTTCCAAATGAAAAATCGGAATCTATTGGCAATAATAAGCAAAATACTGCAGATCCTACAGATGAAGACTTAGAATTGGAGAAGGTGCTCAAAGGCATTAAGACAAATATAATTGTTGTCGGGTGTGGAGGCAGCGGTTGCAATACGATCAACAGGATGATGGACGAGGGAATCGAAGGTGCAAGGATGATAGCCATAAACACAGATGCGCAACATCTTTTGAACACACGAGCGAATAAAAAAGTATTGATAGGAAAAAAATGTACAAAAGGTTTTGGTGCGGGCGGTATTCCACAGATAGGAGAGAAGGCAGCCAAAGAGAATGAGGTAGATATCGAAAATATCGTCAACGAGTCGGATATGGTTTTTATAACATGCGGTCTCGGTGGTGGTACCGGGACAGGCAGCGCCCCGATCGTAGCAGAGTGCGCTAAAAATGCTGGCGCTTTGTCTGTTTCTGTTGTTACCCTTCCTTTCAGTGCGGAGGGCACCGTACGAGCAAAAAATGCTGAACTTGGATTAGAACGACTTAGAAAAGTGTCAGATACAGTAATCGTGATACCTAATGATAAATTATTAGAAGCGGTACCGAGATTACCGCTACAAGCCGCATTTAAAGTTGCAGATGAGGTATTGATGAGGGCGGTAAAGGGTATCACTGAGCTTATTACCAAGCCTGGGCTTGTCAACCTGGATTTCGCCGATGTTAAGACCGTAATGCATGATGGTGGTGTAGCGATGATCGGATTAGGCGAGGCAGAGGGAGAAAACAGGGCAATAGAATCTATTAAAAAGGCTTTGAAGAGTCCTTTACTCGATATGGATATCTCCGATGCGACGTCTGCTCTGATAAACGTTACTGGTGGTCCCGATATGACTATTACAGAGGCACAAGGCATTGTTGAAGAAATTTATAGAAATATAAACCCCGATGCAAATATAATCTGGGGTGCACAGATAGATCCTGACTTAAAAAACAAGATCAAAGTTATGGTCATAATAACTGGGGTTAAGTCTCCACAGATACTTGGAAAGGGTAAAGTGTCAAGGGATAGCCAAAAAGAATATGGTATAGATTTTGTCCGATGAATGCAAAATTTAATGTTAAGGATAGGTTGAACGGATATATCCGGATACTTAAAATGACGGAAAGGCCCAATTGGGACGAGTTTAAGACCACTAGTAAAGTAACGGGGCTGAGTCTGTTTATAATTGGTTTGATCGGGTTCGGAATCTATCTAGCGTTATCTTTCTTGATCTAATAAGAAATACGAGTGACAAGATGAGCGATATCGATAACGATTTGAATATATACATAGTAAAGACGATTGCAGGCGAAGAGAAAAATGTGGCCGATCTAATGTTGCTCAAGATAAATACGATGAGCAAGACGGGTATCGCATCTATTTTAGTACCCGATAAACTAAAAGGGTATTTTATGGTAGAAGGAGCTGTATTGGAAGAGATTGAAGAGATTATCAAAGATATACCTCATGCTAAAGGTGTTATAAAAGGCGAGGTCCCGTTATCCGAGATTGAGCCATTTTTGATACCACAGCCGTCTACTGCGAGGGTTAGGGTGGGCGATATCGTAGAGATAATAAACGGTCCGTTCAAAGGAGAGAAAGCAAAGGTTAAAAAGGTCGATATGAACAAAGAAGAGATCACCGTCGAATTTTTTGAATCGATGGTCATCATCCCAGTAACAGTAAAAGGTAGTTCAATAAGAGTAATTGATATGGAGGGTAGAGAAAAATGACAGAGATTGTAGAACTATTGGTACCTGGTGGAAAGGTCACTGCAGGTCCACCGGTAGGGCCGGCTCTCGGTCCGCTCGGCGTGAATATTAAACAGATCGTAGACGAGATAAACAAAGTAACTAAAGAGTTTGAAGGTATGCAGATACCTGTGAAGGTTATAATAGAGGATAATAAAAGTTTTTCTATTGAGATGGGTACTCCTCCCACGGCTGAACTTATTAAGAAGGAGGTAGGCTTGGAAAAAGGCTCTTCTCAGCCGGGAAAGGAGCTCATTGGAAATATAAGTCTCGATGGCGTTAAAA
>DUJX01000014.1 GCA_013329575.1 Halobacteria archaeon
ACCTGAGTTCAAATCTCAGCGACCCCATAAAAATTATACAAAAGGTGAGACAAAAAAATGAGTTCAAGCAATGGTATGGTGGAAGAAGGGCTTCTCGTTCCTATTGAAGAATATTTTAATGCGGCTGTTAATATAGGTACCCAGCAAAAGACTAAACAGATGTTTAAGTATGTTTATAAGGTCAGACCGGATGGTTTATACCTGATCGATGTCCATTATACGGATAAGAAGATAAAAGACGCGGCAAAGTTATTGACACGGTATGATCCATCAAAGATATTGGCTGTTTCAACTAGGATGTACGGACAAAGACCTGTTGCAATGTTTGCAAGAGTTACTGGCGCAAAATCTATCACAGGACGTTTTATTCCAGGAACGCTTACTAATTTTGATATGTCTTATTATATCGAGCCTGACATCCTAATAGCAACAGATCCTTTCTCAGATCAGAACGCGGTTAAAGAGGCAAAGAGGATAGGTATTCCTATTATTGCATTATGCGATACAAATAACGATTTAGCCGATATTGATTTAGTAATTCCTACCAATAATAAAGGAAAATCTGCTCTTGCGTTGGTGTATTATCTATTATCTAAAAATCTGTTAAGACAGAAAGGCATAGAGAAATTTGATTATAAACTTTCAGATTTCGAATATGAAGATGCTATGGTATGAGATCTCCAGCAGTGGCCGGTCAATTTTATCCCGCCAATAAAGGCGAATTGGCGGATATGATATCTACTTTTCTAGCAAATGTAGATTCTAAAACCATTGATGATAAATTAGCCGGGGCGGACAGAATATTTGGTGGTGTTGTCCCTCATGCCGGATACATCTATTCTGGTCAGACTGCAGCGTATACTTATGCTGCTTTGGAGCGATTAAACAAAGATACCGACACTTTTGTCTTGTTTGGGCCAAATCATACAGGGTTAGGTTCCCCCGTCTCGGTAAGTTCCGATAAATGGATGACTCCTTTTGGAGTAGTAGAGCCAGATTTAGATGTAATAAAGAGGATACCACCGCTTATAATAGATAGAGATGAGGTGGCTCATATTTATGAGCATTCCATCGAGGTGCAATTACCTTTTTTGCAATATATATTCGGCAGTTTTAAGATAGTGCCGATAATATTAGGAATGCAGGATAAAGAAACCGTGTTAGAAGTAGCTGATAGTATTATAGCCGCTATTTCTGGATTGGATAAAAAGATTACGTTCATTGCATCGAGTGATCTTTCTCATTACGTGCCTGAACGCGTAGCACATCAAAAAGATAGAAGATTGATCGATACGATTGAGAGATTGGATGTAGACGGACTATACAAAGTTCTTTATGATGAAAATGTATCTGCCTGTGGGTTTGGCTGCATATCCACCGTTATTAATATATCAAAGAGGTTTGGTGCAGAGAAAGGAAGACTTTTAAAATATTCTACCAGTGCAGACGTTTCAGGCGACAGGTTACGGGTTGTCGGTTATAGCAGTATAGTCATTTAGTCATCGGTTGTCATGTTATTATCGTTGTCCTATCGTATAGTAATCTTATAATACAATTTTATAATCTACAAAAACTTTTTATAAACTACGAAACAAGCTTATTCTGATAAATATGATATCCGATTACGTATCAGATCTTAACCGTATTGTATCTGCATTAAAGATCGAGAAAGAGCCTGTATGTGTGAAATATACAAATGAGACACCGAAAAACGATTTTGAAGTAAGTAATGATAAATATTCCGTCTGTGGTGGTATCTTAGAAGCATCAAATGGTAAGATTATCGTTTTATCTAAAGAGACCTGTTCCTGTTTTGGTGGGCGGTCCCATCTTGGTTTGGTAAGTACAAAAGATGAAGATAGTAACTCTTCATTAGAATTCTTGGTCGAAGGAGAAAAGTTATGGTGCGATACTAAGACCGCATTTAGGTCTCGTATCCGTAGAGATAATATTGCCAAACCACCGTACGGATTGTCCGATAAAGTTTATCTATACCCCATTAGCAAAAATATTTTTCCACCTCATCTTGTGCTGATGCTTGTAAATGCAGAACAAACATCCCGATTGATAACATTAAACCAGTTCTGGAGCGGAAAAGGTTCGAATATCCAGATGGATGGGTCTTTATGCTGGAGTACCATAGTATACCCTCTTGTCACAGGAAATTTTAACGTGTCTGTAGGT
The DNA here is from genome assembly GCA_013329575.1 of Halobacteria archaeon. Classification (GTDB taxonomy): domain Archaea; phylum Halobacteriota; class Methanoliparia; order Methanoliparales; family Methanoliparaceae; genus Methanoliparum; species Methanoliparum sp8915u. Next base: position 2,185 of record DUJX01000014.1, read on the forward strand.
GATATCAGTGCCAGAAGGATGGAATACTGGGATCAGAATACTATTATAGTCTCTATACCGATCGAACAGGTACATCCTATCGCTGCCGCTATTGATAAAAGCACTGCAGGTACTGCCAAAACCTCGGAAAAATTTGAAAAATTTGTCGATAAAATAAGGTCTAAAAAGATATAGAAGAGTTTGATGATATATTCGATCGTATTTGTTCTTTTTTATTCATTGATGGTAAATAGATGATTATTTTATTAAAATATCTATGGAACAATGGAACAGTTTAGTTTCATTCTCATTCCTATTCACTTTTTATCTTAAATTGCTTTATACCTTGATAATTGCCAATTGACTTATACTTTGATTATTCTTGCCGTCTTATTATTTTGTGCTTCTGTATCCTTCTATACGAGGATTTATCTCTGTTGCTCTCGATAAGGCTATTCCAAACGTTTTAAATATTGCTTCTGCCTTATGATGATCGTTCTCTCCATCTGCATTGATATGAATCGTTATTCCAGCATTCTTGGAGAGGCTATCAAAAAAATGTTCGATCATATCGGTCGACATGCTGCCTATCTTATTATGTTTAAACCCTGCCTGAAACTTGCAGAATCCTCTATCGTCTATATCGAGCGTTACTTCTGCTATGGACTCATCCATTGGTATCTTTGCATATCCAAACCTGTTTATCCCTTTTTTATCACCGAGTGCTTTTTTGATCGCTTGACCGAGCACGATCCCAGCATCTTCTATAAGGTGATGATCATCCACATCAAGATCGCCCTTTGCCTTTATATCAAGATCGAAGAATCCATGTTTTGCAAAGGAAGAAAGAATATGATCGAAAAATCCAATGCCTGTATCTATATCTATACTTCCTGAACCTTCTATGTTAAATGATATCTCT
>DUJX01000062.1 GCA_013329575.1 Halobacteria archaeon
GGTTATATTTCTCATATTGATAGAACGGTATATCGTCTTATCCCGGCTTGTAGATAGCAAATTTGGGGCAAAAGATTGGTTTTATATCTCCGTAATGACTTTTTTGGCATGGTATGTATCTTTCACGATATTTTTAAACATGTAAGATTATTCCTAATCTAAAAAAACTAAACGATGATCATCTAATGGGTATAAATTGGTGTATATAAAATGAGGATTGCAGTACTGGATAGAGATCTTTGCCAACCTAGAAAATGCTCAAAAGAATGTTATAAATACTGTCCCAAGGTTAGAACGGGCGACGAGACGATAATCTTCGATGAGGACGACCGACCTATAATCTCGGAAGTACTCTGTGTCGGTTGTGGTATCTGTATAAAAAAATGCCCTGCAGAGGCGATAAAGATTGTTAACCTGCCTGAAAAATTAAAAACACAGGAAGTACACCGGTTTGGAGAGAACGGATTTGTCCTTTTCGGTCTTCCTGTACCGCACGAAGGAAACGTGGCAGGAATACTCGGATCTAACGGTATCGGTAAAAGTACGTCTATCAAAATTCTAACAGGTACTTTGAGACCAAACCTCGGAAAGAAAGAGAGTGTGGATAAAAAAGAATTATTGAAGTATTTTGCAGGGTCAGAACTCCAGAACTATTTTAAAAATCTGACCGATGGCAAGATCAGAATCTCTCATAAAATACAGAATATAGATTTACTTCAAAAATTTGACAAAGAAGTATCTGATCTCTTGAAAGAGGAGAACGAGAAGAGTGATGACGATATCAAAAAAATAATCGAATTGCTCGATTTAAATAATGCATACGATAGAAAAATTGCCGATCTGAGCGGAGGTGAATTACAGCGGGTTGCAATTGCAATATCTCTTCTTAAAAATGCTGATTTTTACTTTTTTGATGAAGTTACACCTTTTTTGGACATATTTCAACGAATAAATATTGCAAATATTATACAGAATCTTTCTCAGGATAAGAACGTATTGATCGTGGAGCATGATCTCGCAATATTAGATCTATTGACCGATACCATCCAGATAATCTACGGAGAGCCAGGAGTGTACGGTATAACGACAAAACCAATCGGTAGCAGATCGGCAATTAACCAGTATATAGATGGATACCTTAAGAACGAGAATATCCGGATTCGGGATAAGAGTATACGGTTTGAAGTTCGGGCGCCGAGATCTAATGTAGAGCTAGACGTATTGAAAAGGTTTGATCGTATATATAAAAAATATGATAAAGGATTCTCTCTCGAAGTAAACCCTGGCGAGTTTAGAAAAGGAGAGATAGTCGGAGGAGTCGGCCCCAATGCGATAGGAAAGAGTACTCTGGCTAAATTGTTTGCAGGAGTGATAAAACCAACAGAAGGTGAACTAGATATTGGTTTAAAGATATCTTACAAACCACAATATGTAAAAGGCGACTCTGATACCCTGGTATCGGATCTATTAGGCAAGTATACGTTGGATAACCAATTTTATGAGCGATATCTTAAACCGCTAAGGTTAGACATGCTGATGAACAAAAAATTGTCTGTGCTCAGCGGAGGGGAGCTTCAACGGGTTGCCATAGTCTTATGCCTTATCAGGGACGCTGATATGTATATACTCGACGAACCGAGTGCACATTTGGACGTAGAAGAGAGGATACAGATAAGTAAGATCATAAGACGGTCTATTGAAGATAAAGAGGCGACAGCCTTGGTTATAGACCATGATATATATTTGATCGATCTTGTAAGTGATAGACTCTTGGTTTTTTTAGGCGAGCCTGGCATATCAGGTAAGACTTCTGGGCCGTTAGAGATGAGAGACGGTATGAATTTGTTCTTAAAGATGCTGGGTATCACGTTCAGACGAGACGAAGAGACCAAGCGGCCTAGGATAAACAAGTTAAACTCCCGGCTGGATAGGCAACAGAAAGAGATAGGCGAGTATTATTATGCATGAAAACAGATGTTTTTCAATCCCGTCCTGCCTAAATGTAGGGCTGCGTTTTCCGTATAGTCTTTGTGCTATACGGGCGTGTCTCAAGCAAAGGCATGAGGTTAACAAATCTAACAAATATCAGATTTATCAGATTTATAATGAAGAACCGCAGATTCTGCAGGAGGTAGAAGAGATATGAGTTTTGCAATGTTTGATGAGATAAAAGGCGGAATATGTGCCATAGATGGGGTCAAAGCCAATGGTATTAAAGAAGGAAAGAAAGGTTTGAGTATTATTCTGGCTGAAGGATGCTCTGCAGGAGTATTTACCAATAATAGGATAAAAGCGGCACCTGTTGTCCTAACAGAAAGAAATCTTGATGTTAAAGGCAGGCTTAGGGGAATTATTGCTAATAGTGGATCTGCAAACGCATTTACTGGACGAGAAGGGTATGATGATGCGATACAGATGGCTAAGCTGCTTGCAGATAGAATAAATTCTCCAATCGACGAGATCGGTCTGCTCTCAACGGGTGTGATAGGCGAGAGGATTGATCTAGGTTGGATTAAAAAAAATTTTGAAAAAGTGTTTTCAGGGTTAAATAATTCAGAATTAGCTTCTAAACTGGCAAACAGGGGTATAATGACTACAGATACAAAAGAGAAAGAGTTTGCAGTAGAATATAACGGGATAAAGATAGGTGGTATTGCAAAAGGTTCGGGAATGATCGCACCGAACATGGCGACGATGTTATCTTCGATCTATACTGATGCAGATTTTTCTTCTCATGTTCTGAAAAGATGTCTGGTTAAGGCGGTTGATAAAAGTTTCAATATGTTGAGCGTGGATGGTGATATGAGCACGAATGATACGGTGATTATCACATCGACTAACTCTGTATCTGCAAAAGAGGACGAGTTTCAAGATGCACTCGACCGAGTATGTATAGAACTGGCTAAAAAGATTGCGGCGGATGGAGAGGGGGCAACAAAATATATAGAGGCGCATGTTAAAGGAGCAATAGACAAGACAGATGCAAAACGGGCAGCAAAATCTATTATAGAGTCAAATTTAGTAAAAACCGCAATATTTGGTGGAGATGCAAACTGGGGAAGAATTATTGCTGCTGTGGGTTATTCTGGTGCAAAAGTGGACGAAGATAAGATATCTCTTATCATGCATGCAGGAGGAATTGACGAAGAGATCATTATAGATGGGATCATACAAAGATTTAGCGAAGATAACCTTAAATATATAATGTCAAAAGATAGAATATTTATTGAGGTTGATTTAGGAGAAGGACGAGAGGAAGCAACCGCTTTTGGTTGTGATCTTAGTTACGATTACGTAAAGATAAACGGGGCGTATAGAACTTGAGTAAGAATAATGGATACAAGATCGAGGACGTATTGATAGAGGCGCTTCCATACGTACAGATGTTGAGGGATGCAAAGATACTGATAAAGATAGGTGGGCATGCCATAATAGACCGTAAGATTATGGAACAGGTCGTCCAAGACGTGGTCTTTCTAAGGTGTGTGGGTGCGAAACCGATGATAGTACATGGTGGTGGCCCTGAGATAACACATAATATGGAGAAATTCGGAAAAGAGCCTGTCTTTATAGACGGTCTACGGGTAACAGACGACGAAACACTCGAGATAGCCGAGATGGTTCTTGTTGGAAAGATTAATACGGATATTGTCAGATTTATAGTAAAGTACGGGGGCAAAGGAGTAGGGTTATCCGGGATAGATGGCCTTTTAATATCTGCTAGAAGAAAGGGAAAGGTTTTGAGCGAAAAAGATAAAAAAGAGGTTGATTTAGGACTTGTTGGAGAGATAGAAAAAGTTAATACGGAGATACTCGAGATAAGCATAAATAACGGGTATATACCAGTTGTATCGCCGATTGCTACCGATATTCACGGAAACCATTTCAATATAAATGCTGATACTATGGCCGGAGAGATTGCAGCAGAAGTAAAGGCGAGAAAACTTATACTATTGACGAATGTTCCTGGGGTCTTAAAAGATAACGAAGTAATATCAGATCTTTCTATAGATGCAGCAGGTTCACTGATAAGGGATCGGACTGTGACCGGTGGGATGATCCCAAAACTGAATGCATCTATAAATGCGGTTAGAAAAGGTGTAGAAAAAGCCCATATACTCGATGGATCGAGGCCCCATTCGCTGCTTTTAGAGCTGTTTACAGATGAAGGGATAGGAAGCATGATCCATTTATAGCATTTAAATTATATTTTCTATATTTCTTTTGTTTTTCTTTTGATTTAAAATTACTTTTGATAATTTTTCATCGAATATATTTGCTTATTTTGGACCGATCATCATAGTATTATTAATAAAAATTTAGTTAAAATAATATAAAAATAAACAAAATATTTATACTATATTTTATATCGAATATATAAATTTAAAAAATAATGAAGTAAGTAATTAATATAAATTTATACAAATGGGGGTGAGAGATATGGAGATGTTATATGATATGTTGTGTGGGGCAGGTTGCAGCGGTCTTTGCGCTCAACTGGTTAACTGGTAAGAGATCTGTAATGATGCATCCGTGGTACGGCGAACTAAAATTTTTCTACCGAATGGGTATCTTCGATCGATTAAATCCAGAAAATCCTTTTAAAGACTGGAATATAGTCTTCATCCCTTATGTTAACGAAGATGTCATGGCAGGAAACAGAGAAGCCGTTTATACTGATCCGGCGACGGGAAGGACTGAAACGGTCTATCATTTAGGACATGCCAACACTACGGTTGCAATAAGATGGGCGGCGGAAGAGTTCAAGGATCCAGATCATATCCTTTTATGCGGGTCGAGTGCGGGAGGATATGGTTGTT
>DUJX01000095.1 GCA_013329575.1 Halobacteria archaeon
GTATAACACGGATGGCATCTCTTGGACGTATAACGAACCTACTATCTGGTATGAGTTTACCTATGATACCTCTAAGGTTGCCAAAAAAGATGGTTTTACGATATCTTACGTCACCAATGGCTATATAACAGAAGATGCTTTAAAAGAGATCTCTCCTTATTTAGATGCGACAAACGTGGACGTAAAAGCATTTAGAGATGATTTTTACAGAAAGGTATGCCATGCAAAGTTAGAACCAGTATTGACAACTTGGAGACTGGTTAAAGAGTTGGGCATACATCTTGAGATAACCTATCTATTGATACCGACATATAACGATGATGAAGAAGAGATTAGAGATTTTTGCAGATGGGTGGCAGAGTTGGATCCTTCTATACCAGTACATTTTACAGCGTTCTATCCTGAGTATAAGATGTTAGATCTCCCGCCAACACCTATTGAAACATTAAACAAGGCTTATACGATCGGAACGGATGAAGGTATCGAGTACATCTATCTCGGTAATATTCCTGGATCTGATAGAGAGAACACTTATTGCCCTAATTGTGGAACCCTTCTCATAAAGAGAAACGGTTTTTTCATTCTCGATAACAAAATAAGGGACAAAAAATGTCCTAAATGCAATTTTGACATTAATTTAATTATATAAAAAATGAGGTGATAGAAATTAAAATAAAATTTTTAGGTGGATGCGATGGAATAGGTAAGTCAGCAATATTGGTAGATGGTAAGATAATGATGGATTATGGATTACAGACTGGTGGAGACGATCCATTTCCGTTAATGAACGATTGTAACCATCTACTTATCTCACACGGTCATTTAGACCATTGTGGATCAGCTCCATTGTTAAGAAAAGCCAAAGACGTCTTTGCAACAGCACCAACGGCAGATTTTACAAAACTTTTATTAGACGATTCGGTAAGGCTGAACGAGAAGGAGAACAAAAAAAGACATATGTACTCTACATATGATATCGATTTATTGATGTCTAAACTTAAAACCGTCTCTTATAACGAAGAGTTTAAGGTAGACGGTTATTCTTGTACCTTTTTAGATGCGGGGCACATCGTTGGATCGTCCTCTATCTTGCTTAAAGGGGATGTATCTTTGTTTTATTCTTCCGATACAAACTCTATAGAGACTAAACTAATCAGAGGATCAAACGGTTTTCCTGGTGCTGATGTAGGGATCGTAGAGAGTACCTATTTTGGAGAGGACCATACACCACGAAAGGATCTTGAAGATAGATTTATAAAATCAATCAAAGAGACGATAGAGGAGGGAGGAAATGTTATTATTCCTTGTTTTGCAATAAACAGGACACAGGAAATTCTTTCGATATTGGGCGAGCATAACATCTCACCGTACCTAGATGGAATGGGTGTAGAAGCGACTAAAATAATATTAAGCCATCCTTCGTTCATAAAAAACTCGTCTCTTCTTAAGAGATCGTTTGACAACGTATCACTGGTAAATAAAAAGGTTCGAAAAAGAATATTCGACGAGCCTTCGGTGATTGTTACAACGGCGGGTATGGCCAACGGCGGTCCTGTTTTAAATTATCTGAAAAGGATATATAAAGACCCAAAAAGCAAATTGATGTTTACAGGATACCAAGTTGAGGGTACTAATGGTAGAATGATACTAGAGAAAGGTCTTCTCAGATTAAACAGAAATCTTGTTAAGATAGAATCGACGGTGGAGCAGTACGATTTCTCATCACATTCAGGGGACAAAGAACTCAAGAGTATGGTAAAGAGGATGGCCGATAAAGGAGTAAATTTATTCTTTACAGTCCACGGAGATAGGGATAATAACGAATCTTTTGTAGAGTATATAAAAGAAGAGGTCGGATGTGAGGCGATTGCTCCCCATACAAACGATACATACAACGTATCAATAACTTAACTGATCGTTTAAAATCGTTAATCATGAGTTCCGGTAATCTTCTAGTAGCATTTCAGGGAGAACACGGAGCATTCAGCGAAGAAGCAGTGTTAAAAAACAAAGATGTGCTTGCAGAGTTGGATGGGAGTAAACGTGGATTAGAGACGATACCATATCCATCCTTCGAAGATGTTATAAAGGCAGTAGAGAAAAGTTGGGTAGATTACGGTATTCTACCCATTGAAAACTCACAGGAAGGTACGATAAGCGAGACATACGATTTATTAATAAAATACAACGTCTATGCGGTATTGGATATTAAATTAAGAGTTGTACATTGTCTTATAAGCCATAAAGATACAGAGATTAAGGATATAAAGAAGGTATATTCTCATGTTCAGGGATTGAAGCAATGCAGCGACTTTATCGATCGGTACCGATGGGAGAAAATTCCAACTTATAATACGGCCGGTAGTGTGCAGATTATTTTAGATCATAATGATAGATCAGAGGCGGCGATAGCATCTAAAAAGGCGGCAGATATATACAATATGAAGATATTGAAAGAGGGTATAGAGAACAACGACCGTAATTATACCCGCTTTTTTATTATATCCAATACGCAACAAACCGAGTTAGAGTATCATCTTAGTAATTTTAGCGCTAAATTCGATAATATATACAAAGAGATCCCCATCAAGACGACGGTCATATTTTCGACCTACCATACCCCGGGTGCTTTATACGGATGTATCGGTGAACTGGCAAACAGGGGTATTAATATATCAAAGCTTGAGTCAAGGCCTAACAGAGAAAAAAATTGGGAATATTTCTTTTTTTTAGATTTTGAGGGAAGTATAGATGATAAAAAATGTAAAGAGGCTATAGAAAACCTCAGAAAAAAAGCATCTTTCTTAAAAGTGCTGGGTTCTTACATCTGTTTGGAATCCTGATGACCGATCTAATCGGTTCTAATTATAATAACCTCTATTCGTGCCTATATTGGCAAATTATATCTTTATCATATTCAACGGATTATATCAATCTTGTATTAGGTCTATATTTTATATTTTTATATCGAATATATTTATGTTTATTATCTTTAATTAATATCCTCAAGTTTAGTCAATTTAGTTTTATCTAAGGATAGAATTATCTAAGAATAGAAGATAGATAACAGTAGTTAGTAGTGATAATAAATACCTATAGTGGAATACCTATAGTGGGTTATATCATGATAGGTTTTTACGGATTGTTTTTACACTTTATCCGATAGATAATATTAAAAAAAGGCGATTTATGTGGCTGATAAGTCTAATAAAATGGATATCGTAAGACTATTTGATGATTGTATCAAAGAATCGATATGTTGTACCGAGCCTGTCGCGATAGGATTATCCGTTTCTACCGCATTTAATGCGGTGAATGGAATATTACCTAATTGGTTAGATTCTAATTTCAAAGATTACAGAGATCCAGATGCAACAAAAAAAATTAAAAGAACATACACGACGGATAAGATCAAAAGAGTAACGGTCGAGTTAGATCGAGATACTTATAAAAATAGCATACAGGTAAAAATTCCGTATACCGATGGACTAAAAGGAGCTAAAATCGCTGCTGCATTGGGGTTATTCTGTAATCCGAATAACCGATTAGAATTATACAAAGATCTGACAAACGAAAAAGTTTTAAAAGCTGCCGATTTGATAAACGATGGACGGATAGAGATCATCCCTAATCTTTACTGGAATGAGATATGTATCAAGTCAGAGGTTTTATTAGATGGATTATCAAGAGAAATAAGAGGTACATCCCATACAATCGGCGAGCATTCAAATATTGTTTATATAGCGATTGATAACAGCGTCTTATTAAAAAAAACACCAGATGATAATAGTTCTAATTTTGATAAACTAAAAGATCTAAAATTGATTGATTTAATACATATAGCGGAACATTTGCCGATAAAATCAAAAAATAGGATTAAAAAAGCGATAGAGATAAATAACAATGCATTTTATGATGCTAAACGTATATTTAATGAGCACAAAGAGGATGACGTCTGTGGGGTTATGAGCGAGTTTATAAGTAAAGGTTATCCTGCAGATGATGTGATAACCTGTGCAAAAAGGAGAGTTGCAATAGCCGTAGCAGGAAGAATGTCCGGTCTCGATATCAAGGTGATGACCTGTGCAGGGTCTGGCAATGCTGGGCTTACGGCGACGTTACCACTGATCACGATAGCAGAGCGATTTGGCACATTTAATGGTAGATTTGATAACGTGACTGATACCGATGATAGATTGATCCGATCGGTCGGTCTTTCTTATCTGGTTGCCAATTATACCAATATTTGGACTGGTTATCTGTCTGCGTTATGCGGATGTGCTGTCAAAGCTGGTATTGGTGCTACTGCTGGAATTACATATTATCTCCTCGATGATGGTTTAGACAATATTGAAAAAGCGGAGATCATAGGTATGGCAATAAATATTATGGCAAGCACTGTTATTGGCTTAATCTGTGATGGAGCAAAGAGTGGATGTGCATTGAAAGCGGCGATGGTTACGGATTCTGCTATATCAAGCGCTTTTCTCGCTTTAAATGGTATAGCACAATATCATGAAGGCATCGCTGATAAAGATCCGATAATAACGTTAAAAAATATTGGAATGATATCAAAAGGGATGATAGAGACGGATAAGATCATTATTGGGATTTTAGAAA
>DUJX01000064.1 GCA_013329575.1 Halobacteria archaeon
TTTTTTATTTTTATAACGTTTTATATGTTTCTTGTCTGTTGGTTTGTTGCTTTGTTGTATTTGTAAGAGCCCTTAATCTTACGAATTTTGATGATAGTTATTGTGAATGAATTGAATGAAAGTTGCTGCTCTTATTTCTGGAGGAAAAGATTCCGTATATGCGATCTTAAAAGAGATTGAGAAAGGAGACGAGGTTACTTGTTTAATATCTATCCTGCCTGATAATGAAGAGTCATATATGTTTCATGCATATAATACACGATTTGTATCTCTTATTTCAGAGAGCATGGGAATACCGCTAATAACGAGAAAAAGTAATGGTGTCAAAGAAGAAGAGCTAAAGGATCTTAAAATAGCGGTAACGTCTGCTTTAAAAAAATATGAGTTTGAAGGTATCGTCTCTGGAACGATCGAATCTAATTATCAAAGAGATCGGCTAGAAGATATCTTTAAAGATATGAGGATCGAGTTAATCTTACCTTTATGGAAGAAAGATCCGGAACTGCTTTTGAGAAATATGTATCGTGTTATGGATATAATAATCGTTCATGTCTCTGCTTTAGGCTTAGATCAAAGTTTTTTAGGCAAAAAGATTGATGATGATTTATTTTCAATGTTAAAAGAACTTAATACGAAGTATAGAGTGCATATATGTGGTGAGGGGGGCGAGTATGAGACGTTTGTTATAGATACAACGCTTTTTAATAAAAGAATAGATATTACAGACGGGATAATAAAATGGAACGGTAGTTATGGAACTTTTATTATAAAAAATGCCAGATTAGTAGAAAAACGATAAAATCTTTCTATTTAATTATTTTTGCCGTCTCAGTACATTGAAGTATATTGAATATAACAAAAGCTTTTATATTATGAATATAAATTCATTATTACTTAAAATTAGTCTAAACCATCTTATACATACAATGGTTTATAAATCATGTTGAAGATAGACAATGAGTGTAATTGATCAAAACAATTTACTCTTACAATAAGCAAACTTAGTTATGTAGCATATTTAGTAAATGTAGAAAAATTGTTTAGAATTAAAGAGGTATAACATGAGTGAGAAAACTTGCGTAGATAGTGAAGTCAAAGAAGAGGACGATTTAAAAAACATAAAGCATACTATCATGGTAATATCTGGAAAGGGTGGTGTTGGTAAATCTACAGTATCCGTAAATCTTGCCTATACTTTGTCTAAAAAAGGTAAGTCTGTAGGCATATTAGATGCCGATATCCATGGTCCTACCGTACCAAAATTGTTGGGTGTATCCGATAGAAGACTTGAGGCTACGGATGACGGAAGGATTAAACCGATAGAGGTTACCCCTAATTTAAAAGTGGTCTCTATGGCTTTTTTGTTACCGGATAGTGACGCACCCGTTATCTGGCGAGGACCTATGAAATACAGTGCAATACGGCAATTTTTGCAAGATGTGTATTGGAACAACCTCGATTATCTTGTTGTAGATCTTCCTCCCGGTACAGGAGACGAGGCGATAAGCATAGCCCAGTTAACCAAAGCGGATGGTGCTTTAATAGTTACTACACCTCAGAGCGTGGCATTACTGAACTCTAGAAAAGCCATCGGATTTGCACAAAAGATGGGTATCCCGATAATCGGTATCATAGAAAATATGAGTGGTTTTATATGTCCCAGCTGTGGTACCCATATCGATATTTTTGGGGAAGGGGGTGGGTTAAAAGCTGCTAACGAGTTTAATCTACCTTTCTTAGGAAAAATCCCACTCGATATGGATATATATTCAAGCGGTGAAGAGGGTAAAGTCACTCTCTTGAGTGAGAATCGATCTAAAAACGCACATGTGTTTGAAGATCTAGCCGATCGGGTCTTAAAATTTTATAAAGAGCGATAAGATATCCTAAAATACATTTTTTTATTTTTTAAAATCTTTTTGATCGTCCTAATCCTAGTATAATACCACTAAAATATCAATTAAAGGATAACAAAATAAAGAATAATCATTTTTATGTATTTTTATAAGATTCTTGGACTTTTTACGTAATCTTTCTCTTTTTTTGGTACATTTTTTAGCACATCTTCTCTATCTAATGATGGCTTGACCTTATCTTCCCTAAATACGTTCTTCAATCCGAAAACATGGAATGTTGGCTCAATTGCTTCGGTATCTGCACGATTTATCTCATCAAACAAGTTTAATATAGATCGTATCTGTGGCAAAAATTCATCCATCTCCTGCTCGTTCAACCCGATCTTTGCAAGCTTGCTTACATGTTCCAAAGTCTTTTTATCGATCAATCTTTCTACCTCTCTATTTATTTCTATATTTTTCAGATAAATATGACAAAAGTATTAAAATTGCTGATGACAGATAAAGATATCCTATACTTATTTATTATTACTATTGATGTTATTTTTTTAATACCTTATCTCTCAAATCATTAAGCGAATACGTGTTTATTAAATCTTCTTTCTCCAACCATCCCCTTCGGGCAATACCCAGACCCAGTTCGATATATCTCATCATTCCTTTACCATGAGTATCCGTTCCTAAGGACATTTTTATACCGTTCTCTTTGGCTCTTTTGCAGTTTATATCGTTAAGGTCCATCCTGTTTGGATACGAATTAATCTCCAA
>DUJX01000109.1 GCA_013329575.1 Halobacteria archaeon
TTAGAAGAACAAGTTTTGAGATTCAATCCTAAAAAATCATAAAAATTGGAGAGATAAAATGAGGAAACTTTTAGTCTCGATTTTGGTTTTATTCGTGCTGGCGATGATTACTCCTTTAATAACTGCACAATCCTTGCCAGAAAAACCAGAGCGAGTATGCCAACAACTCGAAGAGATACGACCAGTCTTGCCACAAAATCTCAAAGAATATGTATCTCAGCCATCAATAGAGTTTTTGTCCAACGAGGAATCAACCGAGGTGATCGATGAGTTAAACGAGAGTCTTGACGAGTTGAAAGATAAGATCGATGAATCAAACGAGAAGATCGATGAGTTGAGCGAGAAGCTTGACGAATTAGAAGATGATAACTGACAAAAAGATCAAATCTTGTGTTGAATAAAACCCTAAATACACTTTTTTATTTTTAAGTCCATATAAACCTTCTTTTGTGAGCCATTTTCTTTTTCGGTAAGACGATTTTAACAAGAGTTTTTAGCAAAAGAGTTAAAATCATTATGGAAGTACGATTCTATCTTGTGTTTTAATAAATCATTATTTAATAAGTATTATCAAACATATCTAGTTTACTTATACGAATAGAAAAATATAAAAACATCAAATCAATGATAGTGATAAATGATTTTTGAAAAAATAGACTGGAATGAAGAATGGAAAGATTTTTTTAACACAAAAAAAGAGACAATAAATGTAACAAACAAACAAGAAACGTGGAATAAACGGGCAAGACGATTTAACGAATCTATAAAGAATGGTTGGAATAATCTAAGCGATGAAGATTATATAACCCAGATTCTAAGAAAGGTTGACGTAGACAAAGATGATAGCGTATTAGATATTGGATCGGGACCCGGAACGTTGGCTATACCTTTTGCCAAAAAAGTAAAAAGCGTTACAGCATTGGATGTCTCTATCGAGATGTTGAATCTTTTAAAAGAGAATGCTTTAGCAGAAGGACTGAATAATATAAAGTATATAAATTCGGCATGGGAAGATGTGGATGTGGGAAAGAATATAGAAAGACACGATGTCGTTATCGCATCCCGTTCTCTTATTCCATATGATTTGAAGAAAGAATTAACAAAAGTTGACAAAATCGCTAAAAAGGCAGTTTATCTCATATATCCAACAAAAGACGGGCATTCGTATGATAAAAAACTTTGTGCGTTTTTAGGTAAGGATTACAATTCAATAAAGAGTACCAATTTTCCAGGCTTCATCTATGTATACAACTTGCTCTATCAAATGGAGATAGATGCTAACGCAGAGTTCTTAAATTGTAAAAGAGTCGCATATTTTAAAGATACCGATGATGCGATATCCGATTTTGAATGGCGTATAGGACAATTTACGCAAGATGAGAAAGAGAGAGTAAAATTGTTTTTAGATAACGAATTAATTGAAAAAGACGGTATAGTTAGATTTAAAGATGAATCAAAGACAAAATGGGTCGTAATATGGTGGAAAAAGGAGGAATAATTTTATGATTGACGTAAAAGATGCGACTTTCTCTTATAATAGTAGAAACAGGTACGTATTCAAAGATATTAGTTTTTCTGTAAAACCTGGTGACGTCTTATGTATATTAGGCCCTAATGGGAGCGGAAAGACAACACTTATCCGTTGTGTCTGTAATCTATTGCAACTTCATAGCGGATCGGTATCGATCGATGATAGAGATATCAGGGATCTTAGCGAGAGAGATTTAGCACGATATGTAAGTTATATTCCACAGATACATAACCCTACTTTTTCTTATTCTGTCTTAGACGTAGTGCTTATGGGAAGAACACCTTATTTAAATCNNTCTAAAAGAGATATCGAGATAGCAAAGAATGCGATAAATTCTGTCGGAATAAACCATCTAATGAGCAGATTATACACTGAGATCAGCGGCGGGGAACGACAACTTGTATTATTTGCGAGAGCATTGGCTCAACAGCCAAAGATACTACTCTTGGACGAACCTACATCACATCTAGATTTTGGTAACCAAGTACGTATTCTTAAAATTATAAAGAAGTTAGCCGATACAGGTTTATCCATAGTAATGACATCACATTTTCCAGATCATGCGTTCGTTGTCTCTAAGAACGTGGCAATAATGAAAGATGGACAATTTATAGATATAGGCAATCCTGACGATGTCATAACCGAGACAAATCTTAAAAAGATCTATGGGATAGATGTAAAGATAGCTTATATTCCAAATGGTGAAAATAATGGGACAAAAGTATGTGTTCCTTTAAATTTGGCTGAGATTAACTAAAAAGCAATGCAGAGTAATAGAGGAAAAAGGCAAAAAGATGATTAAGACCATAGTATGTAAAACAAAATTATTTTATTTTAGATCAAAGAAAACTTAATATAATATACGTAAACAAAAAAAGATAATAATAGAATGAAAATTATAGACGACTTGATAGAGGATTTGAATGATAACGATCAGGAAGTAAGAGACGTACATGTAAGGATATTCATGGATAGGCGTTTTAAGCAGAAATTGTGGAATATCCAAAAACTTTGGATCGTTACATCATTATAAGATCAAAGATTTAGGAAGACTAAAGGAAAAGACAGCGATAGGCCTGGCAGGTATATGCAAAATCTTGGAATATGATCGAGGCAGGAATAGGCGTTGCTGCTATAAATTCTTTGATAGACGTAAGAGGAAAAAAAGGAATAAACTTGCTCGATTTATTGTTAGATAAAGGAGATGGAAAGAAGATAGCAATGATTGGA
>DUJX01000066.1 GCA_013329575.1 Halobacteria archaeon
TGGTAGACGCCATCTTGGACCACCGAGACATATTGATAAAACCGTTGGATAAGTTTTTATCTCATGTAAAAGGGCTTGGAGGTATCACGATATTAGGCAACGGAAAGGTCGTTCCTATTTTAGATATAGATTCTATTCTTGCGGAGATGAGCTAAAATGGATAAAAAAGAGATGTCGTATTTTTATTTAGACGCTTTCAAAGAGCTTGGTAATATTGGTGCCGGTCACGCCGCATCATCTTTGTCGGGACTGACATCGAGATCGGTACAGGTATCGGTACCGGAGGTGAAGCTCCTCCTTTTAAACGAGTTGGATGACGAGATAGGCGGGAGCAATATAGTTATCGGAAATATAACCCAGATAAAGGATGAGATGAGCGAGATTAACGGGTTTATCTATATCTTTTTTCCAAAAGAGAGTGCTTATAACGTTGTAGATATGCTTTTAGGATTAGATCTTGGTACAACGAACGATCTGGACGAGATGGGCGAGTCTGCAATATCTGAGGTTTGTAATATATTAACATCGTCGTTTTGTGATGCGTTTGCGGATTTTTTAGGGGTATCTATCCTTCCAAGCCCGCCTAAGTTCTGTGAAGATATGTCAGGCGCGTTGTTAGATTATATACTCGCCGTTACGATGGAGGAAGTACCAGACGATAATGTGGTGGTATTCTTGACAAGATTTAAATGCGTTGATGACTTAGGAGATGCTGGATGTTCGGTTGCAGTAGGAGATAATAGTGTTATAAACGATAAAGAGTTTGGATTTGATTGTTATCTTATCTTCTTCCCTGGAAAAAGCATGAGTAAAATAATCGATTTGCTCGTAAAAAAATACGAATATTATAATAACGTTTAATCTTTGAAAGAGCTTTTTTAATATGAATTCGGATATAAACGTGGGAATTGGAGAAGACAGTATCGTTTCAAACGGTGAGAATAAGTTATTAAAGGCAACCGGTCTAGGATCTTGCGTGGGGGTCTTTATATATGACAAAGAGAGAAAGATTGGCGGATTGGCTCATATCCTTCTTCCTCGATCTCCAAACCACAAGGATAAAAAGAGTTTAAAATACGCAGATGTTGCTTTGAATGATTTAATAAACGATTTAATCAATAAAGGCGCAAGAAAAGATAATTTAGTTGCTAAAATAGTAGGAGGAGCACAACTTTATTTTGTAGAGAACGATACGCTTAAGATTGGAGAGCGGAATATCGAATCGGTCGAGAATATATTGAAAGAGATGCAGATACCGATATTAGGTAAGGACGTGGGGGGCAATTACGGTCGGACCATGGAGGCTTATATATCCGATGGAAGAGTAAGAGTAATCTCTTTTAAAGTTAAAGAGAAATGGATATGAATAATAATACTTTTAACGGGTTTGGCTACCTTTTAGATGAGGTAAAAAAAAAATCAAATATAGATCTAAATATTTACAAAGATAATTTTTTAAAACGGCGAATAGACGTCAAGATGAGAGGGAAAGGGATAACAGATTATTTTGAATATGCAAGGTTGTTAAAAAACGATAAAAAGGAGTTAGACGATCTTATAAACGTCATTACCATAAACGTAACCGAGTTTATGCGAGATATAGGCCCGTTTAGATATTTTAAAGATGTTCTATTGGATGATATTATAAAGAGAAAAGATATAAGCGGTAGCAAATTGATCAGGATATGGAGTGCCGCTTGTGCAAACGGGGAAGAACCGTATTCTATCGCTATCTGTGCATCCGAATATCTCGAAGAAAAGAATAAAGATTATACGATATCGATATATGGAACCGATATAGATAAGGATTCCTTAAAGATGGCGAGAAGAGGCGTGTATTCTGCTAATTCACTTAAGAATATATCCAATAATTTAATAAAAAAGTATTTTGATGAGATAGGAGACGACCAATACAAGATTAAAGACAACCTCGCTGATATGGTAAGATTTAAATATCATGATCTAACGAGCAGACCCTTCTCGAGATTTTTTGATGTCGTCTTTTGTAGAAATGTGATTATTTACTTTTCTTCGGTAAAAAAGAGAGAGGTGTTAGAAAATCTATACAACTCTTTAATAAAGAATGGGTTTCTGATACTGGGTAAAACAGAATACATACCAACAGAGTTATATGGAAAATTCAAAGAGATAAACGTATCAGAAAAGATTTACCAAAGAATAGACTGATCGTGATCGTTATCTGTTATCTAAAGATGTATCGTTTGTCACACATCCGTTTTATATAATAATATCCGGATATATAGGAAGAATAAACAAATGCTTAAAAAGGCTAAACATGATAAAACAAAAAAATGCACGATTAGCCAAGTCATCTCATATCTTTTCAATAGTTTTTATCGTAAGTGGAATTGAAGATACAATCTTCCTTTAGACATTCTCTGTTTAATTGAGAAAAATGGCAGTGTATACCTCTGTTTAAAAAGATAACTACATCAAAATACTTTTTTAAAAAATCAGTCGCCTCGATTATTGCTAAATAAGTATTTCTCTTGCAACATCTCGGCCCGCCTGCATTCGCTATAGAATACAGACTTTTTGCTGTCATTAGATTACTCAGCCTCCATTCAATCCTCGATAATGGAGTGGCGTCTGTAATCAGGCTTATAAATATGCCTGTACCTACCGCGGCGCCACAATCTCCATAATATCCACAAAAACCCCCAGGAACTTTTTCAGCCCGTTTTCTTGCCATTTTTATCTTATTCTTCTTCATCTCAGCATCTTTTTTTATATTGTAATATGAAGTAAGCAAGACTGCCGGAACGAGAAAATGATGCTCAGGGCCATGCATCTTGATAAATGGTCTATCCATCAGATAGATAGCAAGATTTAGCGGATCCACTGACTCGTCCTTTATACAATAACGCTCAATAAAATCGTTTGCAGGTAGACTATGGCATGTATCACATACATAATGTCCATTTATGCATTCTACGTTGGAATCGTAGGTTTTACCACATATATAACACGTCATCTTCTCATAATCTTCTTTATAGATTAGTTTGCCACCGCAGATCAAGCAGTCGTTTTTATGATAATCCTCATGGTCCATGTTTGGTTCACCAGAATTTATTAAAAATGATGTAAAACGGTGTGAATTAACCTTATGATAATAACATTATAGATGAATTCTTCATTAGATTGTTTTTGTAATGGATCGCATGTATAGACGTTCCTTTTTTGGTTTTATGTCTTTCAAGTTCTTTAATTCGAAATAATTGCATCTTAGAACAAATTTTTCCTGATCATCCTTGTTATCATTGCCTGTTATCGCGTTCTTGTGATAAAGATAAATCCTCTCTCACATTTCAATAGTCTTGCTTCAGCATATAATCTGGATACTTATCGTTCCTGAATACATCCCCGTGCCTTTCTAATAATATATAGCCTTATGTGATTACCATTTTATGAAATATTGGTAAACCTCAGCCTGTTTAGCAACATTTGGTTGTTGAATT
>DUJX01000150.1 GCA_013329575.1 Halobacteria archaeon
ACCTGATCGAGAAGTATCCGCCCAACCCGCCCAAAGTCGATATAGATCCAAAGAGGGATATTGCCATTATATCTTATACAGGTGGTGCCACTGGTATCCCAAAAGGTGTAATGCTATCTCATTACGGGTTGGTCGCTCATACGGTGAGTTTTTTTGGATCAATACTGCCAGAACCGATCATTAACCTATGCGATGGGCTGTTAAGAATATTGATGCCTCTACCTCAATATCATACTTATGGGCATGGAATGACGGTTATAGGTCTTAGGCATGGATATGGTATCTTATTAATAACAGATCCGAGGGATACAAAAGAATTTGTCCGGCTGGCTAAGAGATATCACCCAACGATATGTTTTGGTGCTCCTGTTCAATACATGAAGGTTTTAAAAGAAGACGATGCAACTGATCTTGGATTAATTGCCATATCTGGATCTATGCCTCTCTCCCCAATGGTACATATGCAGTTTGAGGAGAAGACTGGGAGCATAATGATGGAAGCATACGGATTGGCTGAATTTGCTCCTGGAACACATGTTCCATCGTTAATATCAGTTCTTACGCCTATATTTGGTAGTGAAGAACAGACAGGCGAGATATTTCAACTTTTGAACAATTTCTTTAAGACTACAGAGATATTTCAACAGGTAAAAAACATATTAGACTTGATATCTCCGGAAGATCTCGGATCGTTGTTAAATAAGATTATAATGTTTATATCTAGAAATACATTAACCACTTTAAATGGGAGAAAGAAGGAGATAATGGGCACGATAGGAATTCCATGCGTTGATGTGGATGTAAAGATCACGGATGTCTTGACCGGAGAGGAGATACCGATCGATGTGGTCGTGAAAGAAGAGATGTTTGGCGAGATGTGTTTAAGGGCACCATGGCAGATGCTCGGCTATTGGCCTGATATCGGGTCGGGTATCGATGAAGATGGGTTCATCCGTACGGGAGATGTAGTGAATATAGACGAATGGGGACGGATGTTTATAATAGATAAGGTCAAGGATATGATAAACGTCTCGGGTTATAAGGTATATCCGAGAGAGGTCGACGATCTATTATACGAGTATCCGGGTGTAGATGAGGTGGCAACGATAGGTTATCCCGACCCAGCCCGGCCAGGAAGCGATTTAATAAAGGTTATAATAGTACCAGAAGAAGGTTATAAAGACAGGATAAAAGAAGAGGAGATCTTAGATTATCTACGAAAAAAACTTCCACCGTATGCCGTCCCAAGACAGATCGAGTTCAGAGATTCGCTACCAAAGACATCTACGGGGAAGATTTTGAAAAAACAGCTAAAAGAGGATGAGATAAAAAAAATGAGTCCGTATTATACGCACTATTCATACTATGTCGGTAAGCATCAAAAGAAAGAATAAATTATAAATAGATCTGGGGCGAGAATGGCTTTATGAGCCGGCATGATCGGTATAAACGGTATATCTTTCGCACCAATCTTTTTTTATTTTTATGTTTTTATTAGAATAATATTGGAATAAATAGTGAATCCTTATAAATCCTTCATTGATTTATAGAAGATTTAAAAGATAAGACCGGATCGATACTACCATGTAAAAAAACATCTGTTTTTATTGATGTTTGATGGTAAAATCTCTAAATTCGGATTTATAGTCTTCCCACGATATTGTTACATCCTTTACTTTGGAAAGAGGAGGACCTTCCCATAGCTCTTTTATTAATTCTTCTATACTCTCTTTTTCTCCTTCACATAAGACTTCTACATCACCATTAGGCAGATTCCTCACCCAACCTTTTAAGCCTAATCTTAATGCACTCCTTTGGGTGAATGCTCTGTAAAATACTCCTTGTACCTTTCCTTTTACGATAATCCTTGCTCGTGCAAACATACCCGATGTTATTAAATCTCCAGATTATTTAAATTTAACCTTTAATCTTTAATGATAAAATATATATCTAATACAGACGATTTTTATATCTATGGATGAAAAAGATATAACCGAGTATCTGCTGGCTAAGGAATGTTTTATCGGTGGTAGAGGCATACCAGACTTGGAAGCAGGGATGAGACATGCATTAGAGCGAGAAAGTCTGGAGAGAACAATTTATCTTGCATTTGCACGATCAGCTGAGGATACAGGATTAACAAATCTGGCAAAGCTTTTTAGAGCGGTGGCAGAGTCAGAGACGATCCATTCTATGAATATAATAGACGGTTTAGGTGAGATTGGAGATATTGCAAAGGCGATCAAAAAAAGAATAGAAGAGGAGGATTGTGATATCAATGACGTCTATCCTGCACTAGCTAAAAAAGCGATAGAAGAGGGAAAAAGCGAGGCGTCAGTAGCATTTAATTGGCTAATTAAAGTAGAAAAAGGGCATAAAAATCTTTTTGAACAATTTTTACCAACGATAGAGAAAGGAGAAGATATCGGTGATGAAAAATATTTTATCTGTGAAAATTGTGGCTTTATAAGCGTCGGAGAAGCCCCTCCTAAGACTTGTCCTGTTTGTGGTGCGCCTGCATCTGAGTTTAGGGAGATCGAATGATGAACTACTCTTAATTAGAAGATGATAGCCATATAGAAACTTGTATCTTTTATTATTTATTATTTTATACTATTTTTTAGCATACCAGTTTTATCGAGCAAGAGAATAGATACACAATCAAAAAATTGCATCCGAGACTTATTTCGTATTATTGGTTTTGTTATTTGTTATATTTATGAATCTTATCTATACATATATTTAAATATATACAAATACATCTATCTCATATGATTCGACCATTCGACGGTAAGATACCCAAGATCGCAGACTCTGCATACATCAGCGAATTTTCTTATATCGTTGGCGATGTGGAGATAGGAGGAGATTCTAGCGTCTGGCCGGGTGCTGTCATACGGGCAGATTTTTGCACGATTAAGATAGGTAAAAACGTTCACGTAGAGGACAACGTTGTGATACACGGGCCTGTTGATATAGAGATAGGAGATAATGTGATAATAGGCCATTCAGCAGTCTTTCACGGCAAAAAAATTGGAAATAATGTCTTAGTAGGCATGAATGCTACTGTGTTAAACGATGTTGAGATAGATAATAGATGTGTAATCGCTGGCGGTGCGGTCGTCCTCGAAGGTATGATGATTCCAGACGAGTCATTCGTGGCAGGAGTACCAGCAAAAATTAAGAGCAAAATCTCGGCTAACCAAGAGGCGTGGATAAATAGTGACGTAATAACGAGTTCTTATGGCGAGTTGTCCAAAAAGTACAAAAGGTTAGGTCTATAATTATACAATTAAGATTAATATTAGGATAAGGAACATTATAGACGAATCTTACAATTGGGTATCATCCAATCATCAGGTAAATTAAAACGGTGAACAATCCGCCCATAGATGTGGCGATGAGATTTACGAGGCCATTATTGAGATACTTATCCTCGATGGTGGCACCTAAAACGCTATCTATGTTTACTCCGATGAAACTACCACATACTATAGCAGCAAAACTCGATAAATTATTTATCGGTAAATTTGAGACTAAAGCAACAAAACAAATTATAAACGATCCAAATAAGGCAGATAGTTCTCCCAATACGGATATCCCACCGTTAGTTCCTGGATTCACAGGTTTTAAATTTGTAATTAATACTGTATGTCCTTTATACGTCTGTCCTATCTCACTTGCCATAGTGTCTCCTGTTGCCGTTGCAATAGATCCAATAAAAGCCATCAATAAGAAAAACGATCCTGTCAATGTGCTTATACTGTGAGATATACCGTATATTATAGCACAAATCGTGCCTGCAAGTCCGTTGCCAAAGACGTTGGCATAGCCTCTTTTTCCTTTTCTCTCTTCTGCTATTCCTAAAGAAGATTTATAATCGTATTTATACCGCGTAAATATACATCCATCGATATAAAAAGATACGA
>DUJX01000067.1:0-6335 GCA_013329575.1 Halobacteria archaeon
TAGTCTCATATGGACGTGGATGTTATAACCGCATATCCGATAAGACTCAAATAGCATTTATAACTTTATCGATCGCCTCTTTAAGTTTCTTATATGTTTTTTCGAGCGCTTCCGGTATCACTTTCGTATCTGCCAAGACTGGCATAAAATTGATATCACCGTCCCACCGAGGGACTATATGAAGATGGATATGGTCTGCCACTCCTGCACCGGCGGTCTTGCCCAAGTTCATTCCGATGTTAAATCCATCTGGCCTCATGCATTCTTTGATTGCTTTTACTGAACAGTTACATAGGTCTATTATCTCATAAATCTCGTCTTTATCCAGTTTATCGATTGAATCAATATGTTTGTAGGGTGCGATCATGATATGCCCGGGGTTATACGGAAATCTGTTCATTATTATAAAAGAGTTCTTGCCTCTAAATAAGATTAAATTCTCCTCGTCTCTATTTTTTCTCGGAAAGTTGCATAAAAAACACCCGTCTTCTTTTTGTCCTCCAATATATTCCATCCTCCATGGTGCAAATAGATGCTTCATAAATCCTCTGTCTTATTTTTTAAATTATTTTAAGATGCTTTAATGCTATTTTTTACTGCCGGTTTAAAAACCATTTGCAAAATGTTTAAATATAGANNAAGGCGCAGGATTGCTAATCCTGTGTTCGATACGAACTCGGGGGTTCGAATCCCCCTCCCGACGTGTTTAAGTCCATATTGTAATGTTTTTGCAATCTGGTATAATTTTGATACTCTAAAAGATAAGATAATAATAGGATGGATGTTTACAAAATTATGAAAAATACTTAAATATTTGATACAAAACAAGTTATGATGAATGATGACGAGATGATAACATTAAAACCTATCGGGGTTCTCCATTCAGCAGTAACACGATTGGAAGACGTTCCGTCCCATTGGACACGATCCAGCCTGGAAGGGGATATAGAAATTTTTAAGGAATATAGAGAGGGATTGAATGGAATAGAAGAGCTGGATTATATAGTGGTTATATTCTTCTTTCACAAATCAGGGAAAGAGTATTCTCTCATACAGAAACCACCACACGATGATAAGATGAGAGGCGTGTTCTCTATATGTTCTCCTTTTAGGCCAAATCCGATCGGCTTGTCAGTAGTTAAGCTATTAAACGTTAAAGATAACATATTACACGTAAAAAATATAGATATGGTAGATGGAACTCCGATATTGGATATAAAGCCGTATATCCCTTTAAAAAATATGGAATAAACCTTTTTAAATAACAAGATCTATAGTACCTTATGGAGTATATTTTTTATGACTTATGAAGATTTAGAGAATGACGTATTACTCGATGTATCACATGATTTTGCTTATTTTCTAAGGGCAGGTCCTGTAAATATATCAAGGCTACATTCC
Organism: Halobacteria archaeon; assembly: GCA_013329575.1. GTDB lineage: Archaea > Halobacteriota > Methanoliparia > Methanoliparales > Methanoliparaceae > Methanoliparum > Methanoliparum sp8915u. The sequence goes on from DUJX01000067.1 coordinate 1,402, forward strand.
CCATTCTTATTAGTATTAGGAGGAGAAAGAGAGAGAGAACAAATTTTTGATTCTTGGAATAAGAACAAAACCAATAAAGAGAGCATCCTTTCCAACATAAAAGATATAAAAGATTTAGATAAATACAAGAGTTTTTGGGATTCATCAAAGATTCGGGACGTGTTTAAAGTAGAGACGTATGAGTCGTATCTTGTACCAGATGTCAGCGATTATATATTCTCAGAATTTGGAATCCCGACTGCAGAGCACGACATCCCTTATGTAAACCGTGCTCTCGTGGATCTTGCCGCGTTGGATAATCTCTGGTTGTTCGATACAAAAGGACGTGAAGAAAGACTGAACGTTCTGGTTTACGATATCGAGATAGCCGACTATGGCAAAAATCAGGTCGGTACGCAGTCTATCGATATAATAGGATACTCTGATTTTGGAATATCCTTTGAATCAAATAAAGATTTAGATAATGAAGATTTCTCGTTTAATATAACAGATATGCCGGATGACTGGGATGATCTGGAGATAAAACAGCTCATAGCTAATAACGAGGACGAAGAACTGGATAACTTTGTCGTCTTTCTAAAAGAGATGCTGAGCCATGAGATTATTGCTGGTCATAATATCCTAAATTTCGATAATGTAGAGATCTATAATCGGGCAGAATATCTTAAGAATAAAAATATAGATAGGTTATCTCAAGATGAAAAAAAATTATTCACAGATTTTTTAACAAAACACGCAAGAAAAGAGAGAATATTTAATTTTGGCTCAATACAAGGCTCTGTCAATATATATCCGACATCCTTCGATACGTATTATGCCGTTAGAAAATTCTTTCCTAATCTTGATTCTTATGGATTAAAATATCTCGCGCCGTTTTTCGGTATAACGATCGAAGATAGAACATACCTAAATCATGATGAGATAGCACTGAACGAGAAGACGTTTAAGTATAACCGAGACGATATCGCCGAACAGAATGGTATAACGCTCCTTTTATTGCAACAGGCGCTGCCTTTAGCATTTTTAACAGGACTACCACTTGAAATATTGCTCCCTGCTGGTACCACCAAGATCTGGGACCATATGGCAATGATAAGATCTGCCAAATATAAAAAAATCTTTCCTGCCACTTGTAGAGTATCGACGGTATCTCAACAACTTCTAAACGATTTTGGATTGAATAAGACTAAAAAGAACAAAGAAGAGATATTCAAAGAGGCAAGAGACAAGAAAAACAAAGATAACTTGAAAGAAGCTCTACGAGTTATTAAATACGGGGAAGAGATGCCAGACTGGGTTGAATATCCTTATGTAAACCTGGATTACCATTTTCCTGGCGGTAAAACGATTAAACCGAGCGAGGTTGAGTCCGATTTTTTGGTCTGGTGGGATGTGATCGTAGCGGACGTCGGTGCTATGTATCCGACAATACTTAGAGCAGATAACATAGGAGCGGATACCATCAGACTGGCTAAGCGGGAAGATACACCGGACGATTATGTATGGATTAAAAAGATACCTGAAAGGTTTCTGAATGAAGAAGATGTCTCTTACGTTGAGAGAGAGACGGACGGATATCTGATAGGAATCAAAAAATCTAAGGAAGAAGGAATGGTCAACCTGGCAATGAAAGGTATCTTAAAGATGATATTCAAGATAAAAAGAGAACTTGCTGTTTTAAAATCTAAAAATGCGGATAAAGAACAGATTAAAAGAATGCAGATGATTTATAATGCATTAAAAGGTATCAGAAACGCAGGTACTCACGGCATAATGACTGCACCGAACGTCTCGTGTAGACAGTTCAACCTATGGGCAGGTGCCGCGATAACTACCAAAGGACAAAATATACTCGATGATGTGTTAGAAAGGCTCAACGAGAATGATATTCGAGTGGTGTACGGCGATACCGATGGTATCTATGTAGCTTGCTCAAAAAGAGCACCACGCGATATATATGAAATATTAGGCGTTAAGAAAGATGGGGTTGACTTATTGGATTATGATTTTATCACTCCGCCTAAGAAAGTCCTTGATCTTATAGAAGAGTGCAACAAGATATGGCGAGAACGATTAGACTATCCTGAATTCGAGCTGGAACCAGAACGGCATACAGCAATGCTCTTCGTCAAGCATAAAAATTATCTCGTATGGGATATAGAGAATGGCAATCTGGTAATGAAGACTAAAGGGAATAACTTTAAAGCAAGCGATAAAGCAGAGTTGGCGGTTAAAACGTTGGAAAAGATAATGTGTAACGTATTGATGAACCATCTGTCATGGGACGATGAGGAGGAGGAACGAGAACTGGTCAAAAAATCTATACGTGATCTAACAAAGGCAATAGTATCTAATTTAAACCTGGATGAGGTAAGTTTATCCGATTTAATAATGACTCAGACTGTATCTCCCTCTAACAGTTATACAAAGAACAAAGATGGTTCTATGAACATTTTTGGTCAAAGATCCGCTGCGCTGGAGAAGATCGTGGGCAAGATCAAAGTCTCTACAAAATACAGATTTGTAGTTACAAAATCGCCCCTGCCGGGAATCGATAATCCGAGCAAGAGTAATATAAAACCGATCCAATATATGTATCCGGTAGATTACCTATCGGATCACGATGATATCGATATAGACTGGTATAGAGAGATGGTTAAGAATTATATAAAAGGCGCATTCGGTCTCGAAGATTTGGATGATGAAAAAGAAGGGATTAGTAAAGGAAACAAAGGGAAAAATCTTTCTTTAGATCTTTTTATGTGATTTTTAATCCTTTTATTCTGCCTTTTGATCGTATTTCATACCGAAAATAGTTTATGATTGGTACTGCTGCTTTTGAATATTCCCAGTCTCATACCCGCATCGAGCCAGGCATGACCGTAGCTGAAACTCGCAAGAGCATCCTCGTAATCCTCTCTATCCAAGAAATATACACCATCCTTATAGTACGATCGTGCCATATTTAAAAAATCATCGGAGATCTTCATAAAGTAAGAATCTTCCCTCGGAGTTACCTCTATACTATCCAACGCATCTTGCAGCATTTTTTTGTATTTATGCGTCTTCTCTATAAGTTTATCTCGCATTAGCCTCACTTTTAATATTTAATAGATTGCATGGACGATCTCGGATTTGTTTTTGTTAAACAGCAGCTCCGCCCGTCATCTATTTTTTATCTGTTAGTATCTCTTTAGGTGCGTCTGCAAACTTGACCAATGCTTCTGCCTCCATGAAATGGAGTTTTGTTGGAAGGATGAACGTGTGGAGCGGAGGACCGAAATCGTAGTCCAAGATCTCCTTGATAAAACCTGCTTTGACTACCGGATGCTCAGAACCTGCCCGGGCGATGCCTACGCATAGATTATCCTTGAAGTTATAATCGTCTCGCTTATCCGCGATCTTTGAAAGTATATCCAGTCCATCATTAATAGTCATCGGATCGTCCGATATGTCTAACAAGAATAGAGTATGCATATTGTTATTAAGATTGTTCTTAAATACATCATAAGGGGATTCGGCGATAATACCTTTATACGGATGAGGTATCGTCGTAGACCGACCAAACTTGTAGTTTTGCAATCCGGATAGTCCTATTGCATAAGTCTGTATCGATGCTCCATGTATTATTCGGGTCTTTACACAGGCGTCTTCTGCCCTTATCCGCAGATCGATATGTGTCGTAGCGATCATCGGATCTCCTGCACACAATAAAGAGACATCCTTATCTTTTGCTATGTCTATAACCTTATCAGACTTGATCTCTATTCCTTCCCTATCAAGTAATTCTATATCTTTTCCGTAAAACTCTTCTAATTTTTTTAAAGTTGTACCGAGCAGTTTAGACGTATAAAATTCGGCAAATACTTTTTCTGACTTTTGTATTGCTTCTAATCCTTTTATGGATATATCCTTCTCGTCGTACAATCCGAGACCAACAAATATTAACATCTTGGTAGATTATTTTAAACCCGTTCACCTCTTTTAAAGTCTAAAATATTTTATGATATATTTAAGATATTTTTAATGCGTTTAACATCTCATAAACATGTTTTTTGTATATACAATCGTCTATACAAAGACTTACCTTAATTCATAAGATATGGCCGTTATCTACATAACCCCACCGATCATCGATATAGATCAAGACAGATTTATAAACTTTATAAAGAATAAAAAATAGAATTTTTTAAGATAGTATTAATAGGAGAGAAATAATTGCAATATCGAGATGATGCACAGAGGGCGGAAAGGCACAGATTCAGAGAGAGAATTGGTAAACATGTTATGGAGAGCAGGATTTGCAGCTATACGTTCTCCTGCAAGCGGTGCAGCAACAAAAAACCCTCTGCCGGATATAATTGCCGGCAATGGTAAGAGATATCTTAGCATAGAGGTTAAATCGTCGTCCAAAGATAGATTCTACATAAAAAAAGATGATATAAAAGATTTAGTAACATTTTCTAAGCGATTTGGTGCGGAACCGTATCTTGGCGTCAAATTCAACGGTGAAAAATGGGTATTTGCTCCGGTTGATCCATTAGATGGCATAACTCAAATTTTGAGCGTAACGAAAGACGGTAATGTCCGGATAGATATACAAGAAGTAAGGCAGAGATGGATGGATTTTGATGAGCTGATCGGTATAAGCAGACAGACACGGCTATGAAAACGAAAACCCACAGGTTTAATATTGTGTAGGATGAACCTACACTGCGATCTCATAACCCCGTTTATGGAGAATAAGATTAAAAAACCCTTGTTTTTTACATGTGGTTCTTTTGATTACAATGCAAAATCGCAGTGTAGCCTACGGCTACTTTGGAGTGTCTCGATTCAAAGATTCGAGGCTTACGAATCAGAGATTCGTAATGAAGAACATATGTTTTAAAGTTTGAATTTTTATTGATGTATAATCAACATATAATAATGAT
>DUJX01000067.1:6348-6938 GCA_013329575.1 Halobacteria archaeon
TATATGCAAAAAATTTATATATAGTAAATGTAACGGGATATGTAAGGAGGATTTTCTGTGTTGAACATAAAAAAATTGTTGAAGGATGAAGATGCTATCGGTGGTCTTACCTGCTGTGCAACAACGGCGTGTTCTTGCGTCCCCACAATCTGCTCGTTTATAATGGATGAGATTTGCGGTACTTTTTTTGACCTTGGAATGTATGTAGACTGGATATTGCGTGGATTTTTTATGAAATGAGGTGAAAAAATGCTAAATAATATAAAAAAAATGTTAAAAGATGATAGTGGACTTGCATTATTTGGATGTATCATTCCCAACTGGATCAGTGCATGTGCAGGTCTAGCAACCTTAGGCGACATTTGTGGTACTCATATAATAGCTCCGTGTCTTGATGGGTGTATGATTGCTATAGAGACGATAACTGGGTTAGAAGGTATGCTTATGGAATGTGGAGTCGACTGTCTATTAAGGTGTTTTGGCAAATAATCCAAAAATAAATAATTAGACTAAATTAATCAAGACTAAACAATAAAAGGAGGATTAAAAATGGTTGAATTAGTATCTACGATTAGTAATATAGCTGTAAG
>DUJX01000091.1 GCA_013329575.1 Halobacteria archaeon
AAGTATCTTTTTCAAATCCTTTGGCAGCAATGATATCCCATAATAGGTTTATAACCTCTTCACCTTGCGTCGTTACCTTCATCTTCATGATCGGGTTGTAAAGAAGATAACGTCTATCATCCGGTGATGCCGTTCTCATATAATCAGCCGTTCTTAGACCGTACAGTTTCATCGCTACCAGCCGCGTATAAGCATCGACGAACAGACTTTTTATGTGCGGCATATCCGTCACGTACTTCCCATAAAGCATACGATGCGATGCGTGGTTGATCGCCTCATAAAACGCATGGGTACAAATCCCGATAGACGCCCAACCGAGGTTATATTTTCCTATGTTGACCGTATTTAAAGCATCGTCCCAAGCTTCCTGCCCGACAGAAAGGATATCTTCTTCTGTAACAGGATAGTCTTTAAGTTTGAAATCTGCAACATAATACTGGGCATCTACAACGTTATCTATCAATTCGTACTGTTTATGACGGAAATTAGACACGAAAAAGACATAGTCTTTGGTATCTGCCATTTTTCCAAAAGTAGACACCATCTCTGCCACGTTTCCGTTTCCGATATAGTATTTCTCGCCGTTGGCAACATATCTGCCCTCACCTTTTGGTGTCAAGGTCATCTCTGTAGAGTATAAATCTGCTCCGTGCTCCCGCTCGGATAGACCGAAAGCAAATACCGCACCATTTTTTAAAAGTTCTGCGGCCTTACGTTTTGCAGTCTCATTTTTGCTCATCCAGATCGGGCCTAAGCCTAAAATAGATACCTGCCACGTATACCAGTATGCAAGACCGTAAAAGGCAAGAATCTCGTTAAACTCGCATATCCTCCATGTGTCCCATCGGCAATCTTCGTCTCCGTACTCCGACGGTGTTAGTAAGGTGGAAAATATCCGCTCATCTTTTATAAAATTGAGAAAGTCATCATACCATACCCTCTTCCTATCGTCTTCTATCAGCTTATTCTTACCTTTTTTCTCGAAAAATTCTATGGTTTTAAGCATTATCTCTCTTGATCTCTCGTCGGGATATTCTCGATCGTGCTTTTTTGGGTTTAATAGAATCATGGTATCCTCCTATTTTAATTATTACACCTAAAACATTCGGATTAATCTTAAAATCAATATCAAAGGTGTATTCTTGTTTATTCCTGCTATATCTAATTTAAACTAATCTCTCTCTTTATATAATTTAGTATAATTCAGCATATATAAATCCGATCTGCAAAGATTCTTATAAAAATATTCTTCATATAGGTGATTAAATTTTTAGACAAAATTTTTGTTAATTTTCTTCGGTTAGATTTGTTGTGTTAAGTTAGATTAAAAATAGATTCTACCATATTTATTTACAACAACTTTATTTATTAGAATATAATTCTTTAAAAAATATTTAAAAAAGTTTTTATTACCAAAATGAGGAAAACAACGGTCATAAAGGGAAAATGGACCACGAGAACAGGTTTTATACTCGCTGCTATTGGATCTGCCATAGGTCTTGGAAGTATTTGGAGATTCCCTTATATCGTATATGAGAACGGCGGAGGTGCATTTCTTATACCGTATTTTTTTGCGCTATTCGTTATAGGAATTCCGATGATGATCATGGAAGTAGGCGTGGGTAGTACGACAGGATCCACTGCACCTTTAGCGGTTAAAAAATTGGTTAAAAAGGGCGAATTTCTTGGATGGTGGGCATCTATAAACGCGTTCATCATCTTGACATACTATATAGTCATACTCGGATGGACATTCTCATATTTTGGCTATTCTTTCACAATGGCTTGGGGTGGTAGACCGGATCTTTTCTTTGGGCATTTTCTGAATGGTTATTACCCTCTGATTGCAACACTCGTCGCTTGGGCAATAAATTATATAATAGTTTGTGCAGGCGTGGAAAATGGACTGGAGCGGATGAATAAATTTTTCGTTCCTGCGTTATGGGCCATCGTTATCATGATGATCATAGGATGTTTAAGATTAGACGGTGCCTATTACGGATTAATTTGGTATTTAAAACCTGATTTTAGCAGTTTATTGAGCCCAAAAATCTGGATAAGCGCATTTGGGCAAGTGTTCTTCTCGTTAAGTCTTGTAATAGGTACGATGATAACGTATGCGTCTTATCAGCCTAAAAATTCAGATGTGGCAAAGAATTCATCGGTTATAGCGTTTGTCAGTGGTTTATTCTCTTTCGTTGTGGGATTTGCTATATTCTCTGCACTCGGCCAGATGTCTGTCGTGAGTGGAATACCGATCTCAAATCTTATACAAGAAGGAACAACGCTTGCATTTATTACATTTCCAGCTGTTTTGAACATCATGCCCGTCTCTATATTATTTTCCATGTTATTCTTTCTAATTTTGATATTTGCCGGTCTTACTTCATCCGTATCGCTTTTAGAAACGGCTACTGGTCCGATTATAGAAAAATTCAATATTAGCAGAAAAAAAACTGTTTCGGTCTTAACGATAGTCGGATGCTTGATAAGTCTGCCGTTTGCGTTGGATGCGGGAAATATAGAATTGATAGACAAGATCGTCTCTACATACGGGCTTCCTCTTTTAGGATTCGCAGAGGTGATCGTCTTTGGATGGATTTATGGCGCAGATAAATTGAGAACGTACATAAATAGTGTCAGCGATTTTAAGATTGGCAGATCGTGGACATGGCTGATAAAGATCTTCATACCTATCGTGTTAGGCTATGTAATATTGGGAGACATCCTGAAACGGCCTGTATTGGCCATCGTTATCACGATCGTTCTTCTTATTGTACTTGCTTTTATAAACGCCCGTCGTTCAGTCTAAATCTAACGAACGATCTATTAAATCAGCATACCAATGACGAAGGTTTTATGAACAAGATGATACTAAGATGGTGCTCAAACGAGCATGAAACTATTATTTGAACTATCTGGAGAGGATAAAATACTTCCGAGAGCCGAAGTTTTCGCATTATTCGATGAATATAAGATTATTTTAGATTTTAAAACCGTGTTAATCTTGAATATAAAACAAAATGACTATATTATGATGGATAAAAGAAAATTTCAATATTTAGGTTTGACAAAATACGTATCTGAGATGCTGGCTGTAGCAGAGGCGAACAAAGAGGATATAATAAGACAAGTACTCGATCTAAAATTAGAATTAGACGAAGCATATACGAATAAAACTCTTTCTTTATGTGTACGATGCAAAAGAGTGGAGAGATCTGAAAAGTCAGATATAAAATGTTTAGAATTAGAACAGATAATAGGAAGAATATTCAAGGATAAAGGGTTTAAAATAGATTTAGTAGATCCTGATATCGAGATAAGGGTCATACTTTGCAGAGATAAAGCCATAATCGGTAGAAAAATTAGTTCGTATGAAGATTATGAAGGCGTACCATATGGAGCGATGCCATTCTTTCATCCTGGCATTATCAAGCCTAAATATGCCCGAGTCCTTGTAAACCTATGTGCATTAAATGAGGGTGAAAGATTGCTCGATCCTATGTGCGGGACTGGTTATATACTTATAGAAGGGTTTTTAATGGGTTTGGAAGTAATAGGATCCGATATACGAGAAGATGCGGTAAAAGGATCCGTAAAAAACCTTAATTTTGTATCCTGCATCAAATCGGATGAGTTTATTCATAAAAATTATGAGTACAGATCGTATCATTTTATGAGATCTGACTCTCGCAATCTCTGTTTTAAAGATAAGACGCTCGATGGAGTGGTCGTAGATATGCCTTATGGCCGATCTTCACCCATTTTTGGAAAAGGCATAAAAGAATTATACCAAAAGTCGCTGGAAGAGATATACCGAGTATATAGAAGAAGATGTGTTATAGTATCTAAAGACAATCTTTCAGACATAGCAGAGAGCATCGGATTCAAAAAGATAGGATACTACGAGCAGAGGGTACATAGAAGTTTAACGAGAAAAATTTTAGTCCTTGCTTAGAAGACACACAGTTTTTCCGATCATCACAAATTTTTGATTTTTGATAATCGGAAAGTATTTCATCTATGGTCATAGGTCTCGGTTGCTATCGCATATATCTCTTATTTTTTTTAATGCTATTATTGTATCTTCCATCTTTAAATCTCTTTTTTTGGTCTCGATAAAATTTTTAAATCCTTTTAACATCTCTTCTTCAATCTTTCCCTCTGCTACCTTAAAAATAACTTCATAACTTCGCTTCGGATAATACAAACCTTTTGAAAGGTTTAGCAATACTTCTCCCGTCTTTTTATCGATGATGCCTTCTTTCTCTGCCAGATAAATATTGTATCTTATATTTATAAGCGGTTCCGATAGCGGCTTATACGTCAGAGGATCAAAGATCAATGCGACCTCATCATCCGATACTATCTTACCCATCTTATACAATTCGTATATCTTACCGATTCCGATCATACCGAACGGATATAGCTCTGCCGCTCTTAACGCCCCCATACTAGATGCCCCTACTATAGATAATCCTTTTTCCAATCCGTATAGAATCTCTCGATGTGCCACCGCAGAACTTTGGAAAAAAACCCCGTCTATCAACCCGATTATCTTTGCATCGTTGTTTACCGCCTTTGTTATATCCCCTCGCCTTGCCGGCGGCAGGTATTTTGCATCTAAAAATTTTTTTGCCGTCTCAACTTCTAAGCTTGGTCCCAAGAAGACGATTACGCCTTGCATTTTTACAACGGTCTCCTATTCTCTCTTGATCTACCGCATATTCTTCTAATCCGGGAACTATTACTCTTACAACAGGAATATTAAGATCTTCTCTCGTCAAATCAACAAATATTACTCTCTCTATACCTACTCTTTTTAAATTCTCTATTGTATGATTTATATCGTCTAAAAAATCATCATAATCGGGCGATGTTATCTCAATTAGGCTCTTTTCCGAGGCAGGCTTGAACCAATGACTATTAATCTTTTTCATTCGTTCATATCCGATCTTCTTCCTCATCTCTCCGCTCGTCGTATCTTCCCGCGCTCCATGAATCTGTGTAACTCTACTCTGTGCTGCCTCTGTTAAAGATCTTATTATCGCTACTTCTGCATTTGTATGGGTTCCCATTCCTATTACGAGAAGTGCGGGATCTTTTAAAAGAATATCATCCGCCACTGCTGCAAATGTAGGAATATTTACATCGCTAGTTATATCTTTTATCCGAATCTCGACACCGGCTTTATTAAATTTGCTAACAAGGTCTAAAATGCTTAAAACTGTGCGATTGGACGGTAAAGATTCATGAAATTCTTGAACATCTTTATCTATCACTAGATCATCACCGGTATCTCTTGTTATCTCTACGATAGACCAAGCATCCCGTTCTATTACCTCTGTTAATCCATGGAATATCGCTTCTTCTAACTTGTTACCGGATGCGAGCCCGTTGGTATTGGTACGAAATAAAGATTGGTATTGTGGGTCTAACGGATGCACCACGGCATTCATCGGGACAAAAATTTCTTCATTGTTTATTAGATCATACCCTTTCATCCACGGAATATCCATGTTATCTATGTCCAGTCTGGATATCTGATCGGGTAAGATAAGTTCTCTCGGGTTTAAAACGACTTCTCTATCGGACAATCTTGAAAAGCTTGTGATTACGTCTGGTTTATCATAGACCTCTGCAGAATATCTCTCAAATCCTTCCATCATAGCAGAGACTTTTGCCTCGGTCGGCGTGATTCCTTTACCGTTATAGACGGATATCGCACCGGATTTTGCCATCGGTCGTATGCTTGAATATACAGGTATCCCAATACGATCCAGATCTGTTATATCTGCCACTCGCGTTATACCAGCCACGTCTAACAACGGTTCTATCTTATTCAAAGTTTCTTCTGGTGGTACTGCCCTGTGTGTATCTCTTTTATATCTCTTTTTACAAGATTTAATCATCATTCTCTAACATACTCCACAATCTTCACATAATGGGTTTCTTTCTATCCTGATCTCGTCGAATCTTGATCTAAATCCATCCCAGACGAGAAGTTTATTCTTGATAAGATCTCCTTTATTGGTTATATATTTAACTGCCTCTGTCGCTTGGATAGAGCCGATTATTCCACAAGTTGATCCTATTATTGAAAAATTTGTTTTTTTTATGTTTTTAGGATAGATACATCTTAAACAAGGCGTTTCTCCCGGCATTATCGTGGTTATCTGGCCATAAAACGCTGAGACAGCACCATGAACGATAGGAACTTTTTCTTTTATCGCAGCCTTGTTAAGTGCGTACCTTGCCTCGATATTATCCGATGCATCTATTATTAAGTCTGAATCATTTATAAGATATTCAGCATTTTTTTCATTCATCTTTTTAGATACAGCGGTTATTTGGACATTCTCATTTATTCTTTCCAATTTTTTTTTGGCTATCTCTGTTTTTAATCTGCCTATATCGCTATGGTCGTATAATATCTGTCTATTCAGATTTGTCGCATCAACTGTATCAAAATCGACTAAGGTTAGGTTACCTACACCTGCAACGGTTAAATATACAGAGATTACGGAACCTAACCCGCCAATACCCAAGATAAACACTTTTGCATCTCCAAGCCTCTCTTGTCCCTCTTTGCTGATAAGACCGATCTGTCTTATGTATCTTTGTCTGCCTGGCTCGTTATCATCCATTACAGAAACACCTTTCGTCAAAACTTGTTTTTATTCTCGTCATCATTTAAATCTTTTTAATTGTAGTCTGTACATCTCTATTATCTCGGACGTAGTCGTCGCATTAAACGGGTCTTTATCCTCTCGCCATCGTCCGGTAAACCTTGGAAACCTTATTGCGAGGCCAAAATCTTCTTTTATGGATCCAAGCCCACAAGTATGTATCGGACTTAATGTTATCTCTGCGCCGAGAACTTCCATAACAACAGAGGGAACAAACCAATAATCCGACTCTATCCTTGATTCAACGCTTTTATCCTTCTTGTTAAGTTTATATTGTTCAAACTTGGCAGGTAGGCTTGTTAACGTAGCATCATCGAATCCCGTGCCGAGTTTGCATACCGTTTCAAAGACATCTCTATCCGGATTATACGTCGCCATCAATAACGCGCCATACGTTCCAGCTCGTCGTCCTCTTCCGCTAAAAGCACCGACCACGACTAAATCAACGGTGTCTACCATCTCCGATTTGTACTCCCTCTTGTACTTTATCCAGTTCCATCCCCGTGCTCCTGCCATATATGCAGAATCAGGAGATTTTGCAACGATACCTTCGCATCCTATCTCCAAAGATCTATCAAAAAATTTCTCAAAATCTTTTGCGTTATCTATCATCTCATAGTTCGATATATCTATCTTACCACTCGGTTTTATAGCCGATTCGAGTATTTTTCTCCGTTCGAGATAACTCTTTACCGTCAGATCCTCTCCATCTTTATATAGACAGTCGAATAAAAAGAGACAGACGGGATAATCTTCAATCGCTTGGATAATTCCCTGTTTTCGCCCTCTTCGATGTGATACTTCCTGAAAAGGAAGGATTTCTCCAGTATTTTGGTTAAAAGCAACACATTCTCCCTCAAATATGCCATTACTGCCTGTAAACGATTTTTTTAAATCTATTATAATCTCTGGAAACTGACCGGTTATATCTTCTAATCGTCGTGAGAATAGTTTCACATTACCATCATTACAAATATGGCATTGCATTCTTATTCCGTCATACTTGTTCTCTACGGCTGCTGATGAAATTTTTTCCAGTATATCCTCTATAGTATAAAGACGCTCGGCAAGCATAGGCCTAACAGGTATTCCAGGTGTTATTCTTATGGACGCAACACCATCTAAGCCTTCATTAGCAAGAACTTTAGCAATCATGCCAAGGTCTGGATATAGGTTGTATGCCCGTTCTATCACTATTTTATCTGTTTTGTTTGCAAATGCGATTGATAGTGCGTCTATTATTGACATGTCACCTATCCCGAGCCTTAATCTTTCTGTAACTGTTTTTATTATATATTTTGCCTCTCTCGGTTCTGCATGTTGTAATAGACTTACTAACATCTGGATCTTTGCTTTTTGAGAGCCGGTACCACTTAATCGGGCAATATCGTCCAAGACAGCATATACCGTCTTGACAGTCAATGGTTTTTTTATGGAACGAGAGTTATCCTCTCCCTTTTCGGCATCTATTGTATCATCTATTCTTTTTTGATTTATAACCTGTATCGAAGTTTTATCTATCTTATCTCTCATTAAAATCTCTGTAACTGTTCCTAAATCTCCTACTTCATGCCATTTTTTCAAAACATCGTCTTCTTGGACAGAAGTAACAGCAGAGATCGATTTTATTGTTAATTTTTCTGCGATACCGAGTTCTATCCCCCAAAAATCCGGATGAAGCCTGCCTTTTGTCAGATAAACCACTTTATCGATAACATCCGGCGGCGTCTTTTTAAACAAATCGGATAAATAATCTGTAATCTCAAGCCGTTTGCTTGTATTTTCTATCTTTTCATATGTATCTACCAACTCTTTATATAACATATCCACAATAACACATCCGTACTTATAATCGTTTAATAATAAGTAGTGATAAATATACCAAAAGATCGAAAAGATTTTTTAAAAATCTGATTCAACAATTTTATGAACGGTAGACCCAGAATCCCATCTTTTACATATCTCGACAAAATTTTTAAATATCGTTATCCCTCCTTCTGTCTGATAAATTTCAGGATGCCATTGAACTCCATAAACTGGTCTTTTGATATGCTTTATTGATTCATATCTACAATAGTCGGATCTTGCCAGACTTTTTAAATTTGAAGATATCTCATATACTTCATCTTTATGTGATGACCATACTCTGATCTTCTTTGGTAAACTTATTAAAATATCATCGGTATCTGTAATCTCTATCTCTGTTATTGCGTATTCTTCTATACCCGGTCTCGTCTTTCCTCCAAAAGTTTTTGCAATCAGCTGATGCCCTAAACATATCCCTAAAAATGGTATATCTATTTTTTCCAGATAAGTCTGACAATTTCCAATCTTATCGAGAGAAGGCCCCCCACTTAATATAATTCCGATAGGAGATGCATCCACGATATATTCAAGGCTACTCTCGTTATTTATTATCTTATTCTCGATACCTAAATCATCTAAAGATCGGTGAATCAAATGGCAGTATTGTCCATAATTGTCTACGATAAAGATCATCTATACGACCTTCTGTCTTTAATATATATAAGGTTCACTTTTGCAATATTTATAATTTTAGATGGTCAATGTCCTTCTGTGGTATTAAGTGGAGTATTATGTTTATAATTATAGATTAATGTCATTTGTGGACACAATAGTAAGATTAATTAATACATTAATAATTTGATATAATGGAGGAAATATATGGAGAGAACCATGTTAAATCAAGGCATATCTCAATTGATACGAGATGCAAGGAATGAATTATGGGGAACGATCACGGACATAGTTAGAAAAAATTCGGTATTCAAGGTTAGAGTTGGTAAACAGAACCGAATAACTATTCCTGATGCAGAGGCCGAAGCACTCGGTGTAAAAGAGGGTGATCTTGTCCAAGTTATAATTATACCGCTTAACATTCCTCAATTAACTAAAAATAAGGATAACAAGGAGGTGGAAGAATAAAATGGATATAGAACGGTTTGTAAATGAGGCAACAGATAATGTAAACTCAAATATTAAAGAAGTAATATCAAAGAGCGGATATCCATACCACGAGATATTGACAGATACCTTAAAGATCTTTGATAAGAGATGGGACGCTGCATTAGAGATTTGCGGTGTTAGAGCATTAGGCGGGGATAAAGATACCGCAGAGAATGTTGCAGCAGTAACAGGCTTGATAACACAGGCAATTTTTGTCTTGGACGACGTCATCGATAAGACGGATAAGCGGGAGGGAAAGACGGCAGCATGGGCAAAGTATGGAATAAACAGCACATTAATTACTATTCATTCGCTACTAAATCTATCATTGGAAGAACTGATTCATATCGGTGGGGATAAAGACGTGGTGTATTCTGCATTGAAGAGCTTAGATGCCTTGTTGATAGGAGAGTATAGAGATATAAAGAGAAACCGAAGAAACGTGCTTACCAAGGACGAGTATTGGAGATTATGTAGTGAAAAAGCTGGAGAGATCACTAAAATGTTCTTGTCTATCGCATCAAACTTTACCAATGCAACAGAGGATGAACGATATGCAGTAACTGCATGTAGTGAGTTGGTTGGTGTGTTATCCCAGGTGCTGGACGATCTCCTTGACCTGGAAGACGATATCATGGAAGGTAAGACCTCTCTACCTATTATCTTGCTAGAAGAAAAGAGAGGAAAATTAGACAGAGATACGATGTGGAACGACCTTAAAGAGTTTGGTGTTTTAGCTGATATACGAGATAACATAAAATTTTTGACAGGTAAAGGAATAAGTTTGACGTATCAGTTGGACGATAACGATTATACGGGACTTTTGAGGGATGTTTTCACTCTTTGGGATAAGTTTTGTTCTATACTGTTAGATAGGGACGATGTAGACGATTTATTTAAATTACTCGGCGAAGAAGGCATCGAGAGATCATTTAAAGTGATGTTTATAGATATCAAGCCAGAGATGAACGATGATGAAATAAACATGGTATTCGATTCGATAGTAGAAAAGAATTTTAATAAGTTGAGATAGTAGAATTAGTATGAAAAGATATACGTCACTAATTTCGATCTTGTTGGTATCGGTTTTTATTCTGTCGGCAGTGCCTGTTCAAGGAATAACCGTTGTTCCTCCGCCGAAACCTTTACCTGAAGAATTAAACGAGTATTATTGGAGTTTAAGAGAGGCAAACAATAGCTGGATAAGTTCCGTTTACTGTGGATGCCCACCGATTGATAATCTCGGATATGTTATACGAAATCTCGCAATATTCTCCCCATACAAAGAGTTTGAGTGGCTTAAGTTTGCTATATATCACGATTCAGGGAGTTATGATACGGATACTTCTAAAATGGCAGGAAAATATCTAACAGATAATGTAATTGACCCGATCCTAAAATATAAAGCGCTTAAATTAGAGGATGGAAGTATTCTGACTTATTATGATATAGCGGCAAAACATAAAGATAAAGATCTTGATGAAGAGTCACTGGACCGGTTAGTAACAGCAGAAATGTTATACTATTACTGTAGAGATTATATCCATTTTCCAAATCCTAACGCAAATCCAGACGATCAGATGGCATCTATGGCATTACCGCATGTCTTAGCATTCCCATGCGAGACGGTATCCATGCAGAAAGGGATCTGCTGGAATCAGGGAATAGCCCTGGCAACGCTTTACAAGATGATGGGATATGATGTGGCACTTTACCTTATGCCGGCATCGCCTTTACCGCCGTATCCAATTGGAGGGTATCATGCCGTGGTTTTATTAAAGGATGAGGGATGGGGTATAGGAACGATGCAACTTGAGAAAGATAATCTTGGTAACGATATAAGTGGGACATATATCCAGTTAGACCCGATGTACGATCTTTCGTATATTATGAATTCCACCAATCCTGCTGCGATCGAATCAAGGAAAGAGACGATAGGTGAACTCGGTCTGGAGTTCGGTCAGCCGTCTCCGTATCTGGAACAACCGTTGGTATTATTCTCACAGCTCTGCAACTATGTTCCAGGGATACAAACGATGTTTATAGGAGATATATAACGAGTACAAATAATATCGTACAATATAATATCTTACAACAGATAAGATAAATCAAAATATGATGTTACGCCCTTTTATTTTAAATCTTTTCTTTTTTATATCTTTCTATGTCTCTTTATTACTTATTTTTTGCCTTTTTCTTGTTTATTTAAGATTATACTAAAAGTTAATATATCGATAAATTTATAAACATTTATATATTTGTGAATAAAAGAGATCTTCTAAATATAAAAAGTAGGAAGATAGGTCTCTTATTATTGAGAATGGTTTGATAAAGATAACGAGTCACGAGATAAGTTTAGTTCATTATCAAAAATTGGAATAAGTCTGTATTTGGGTTGATTAAATAATAATTTAAGGGGGTTACGAAAACGTCGCCTATAATAACGGTTGAAAATTTGTCAATGGAGATTGATAGGACAAAGATTTTGGATAATATTAGCCTTGAGATAGAAGAAGGAGCGGCTTTAGGTATCATTGGCGTTAGTGGAGCAGGGAAATCTATCTTTTTAAATATATTGAGAGGTAGCCTTATTCCTACCGAGGGTAGAATTATATATACACTATCGGTGTGTGAAGATTGTGGATGGCTGGACCGTCCTAGCCTTGCAGGTAAAAAATGTCCTATCTGTAACTCTTCTACTCTTAAATTAGAAAAGATGGATTTTTGGAAAGGNNAATGCTTCAACGGAGTTTTGCTCTTTATAGTGATGATACCGTCATCGATAACGTATTAAAAAGCCTTGAAGAGGGCAATTTTAAAGGAGATAAGATACAAGAAGCAGTAAATCTTCTTAAAATGGTTAATTTAAGCCATAGGATGTTTCACCGAGCCGGTGATTTGAGTGGAGGTGAGAAACAAAGGGTCGTTTTGGTACGACAGATCGCAAAATCACCCATTATCCTTTTTGCGGACGAACCTACCGGTACGCTGGATGAAGAGACTGCCAATTTAGTCGAAGATAAGTTATTGGATTTTAATAAAAAAGGGAATACGCTTCTTATAACGAGCCACTGGACCGAGACCATAAGAAAGATCGCAGATAAGGTCTTATATCTCGAGAATGGAAGGGTGAAACGATACGGGGAGCCTAATGAGATAATAGACGAGTTCTTAAAAATGGTTGGAGAGATACAAAGACCTAAAAAAGAGATAGGAGCCTCTATTCTAAGAGTGAAAAACCTTACAAAAAAGTATGTTTCTATCGAGAGAGGCATAGTTAACGCGGTTAATGGAATAAGTTTTGAAGTTAACGAAGGAGAGATATTTGGATTGATCGGTCGAAGTGGTGGTGGAAAAACTACGACAAGCAGGATCATAGCCGGGATTATAGAACCTACTGCAGGCGAGGTTTTTGTTAGAATAGGCGATGAATGGGTAGATATGACCATCCCAGGAATATATGCACGTGGAAAAGCAAAACAATATATAGGGTTGCTTCATCAGGAGTACGATCTCTTTCCATACCGGACGGTATTGGATAACCTTACCGAGAGTATCGGCCTAGATCTTCCTAAAGAACTGGCGATTATTAAAGCAAGGTATAGCTTGAAGAGTGCAGGTTTTTTGGATGAAAAAATCGATGAAATCCTGGACAAATTTCCATACGAGCTTAGTGTCGGTGAGAAGCACAGAGTGGCCTTGGCACAGGTCTTAGTTAAAGAGCCGAGAATTATAATATTGGATGAGCCGACAGGAACCATGGATCCTATAACACAGAAAGATATTGCAAACAGCATTCTCAGTGCAAGAAGTGAGGAAAATGCAACGTTTTTAATTGTAAGCCACGATGTAGATTTTGTTAAAATTGTCTGTGATAGAGTAGCCTTTATGAGAGAGGGGGAGATACTCAGTATAGGAGAGCCGTCAGATATTATAAATAATTTCTACGATGCGGAGCGAGAAAAGATTGAAAATTAGTCTTAATGGAGATGAGATAGATCTTGAAGAAGGATCCACGATAGGTGATCTTTTTTCGATAACCGATTATCATTATGATGGTAAAGGAGTATTTGCTATCATTAGGGCAGGCGAAAAAAAGGAGAAGTCCAAGATAAGATCGTATGTGATTAGAACGTCTAAAGGTGATATAAAGATAGAATTAACATTGCCCGATGGGCTGCTACAATCTTTTGATCTGCAACTTTTTAAAAATTCATTGGTAGAATGGACCGATAAAAATTCGGTAGCGTTTGGTCCAACAAAGATGAGTCTTTCTGTGGATAAAGAAGAGTATGATTTTAATAGTTACGATGTCTTTTTTGGATCTACGGGATATCTGACAAAGAATTCGTATCTGATCATCTCAAAAAAACGCCATAAAGCGTCTTATAGATCCCCAAAAAATCCAGTATTTGCAAAGGTCGTATCCGGAAAAAGTGTATTGGAATATCTTACCGTTGGCGATTATATCATGGATATAAGTCCTGATTTGGAAATAGAGGAATTATCTAATTCTATCGTCTCTACGGATACAAAAACAAGTTTAAAAGATGGAGATAAGGTCTTGACTTATCTTAACGTAAGGCTGAACGATGAGTCTGTTAAAGGATCTGAACATTTTTTATTCATTGCGAATGATGGATTTTTAAGTATAAACGAGACAGGTCATACATACATAGCGAATGATGATCTGATAAGCGAAGATGTCTCTTATGAGGTAAAATCACCGAGAAAGCGTGGAACGATCACCGTTAGAACCTCGGGCAGCGGTAAGGGCAAGATATTCGTATATAAACAAGATAGAGGGGCGAGTAACGATCATTCTTTGGTAGGCTGGGTAGATGATGGTTTGAGACTGATCGATCTTGTACGAAACGGCGATCTCATAAAGGTCAATACAAATATCCAACGAATCGCTCTTATTGGTAAGAGTGTCAAAGATACGATAGACCTGTGTTCCAAAAATGATATATCGTTGGATTATAAAAACTTCGAGAAAGATTACATAGTCGTGAGACAAGACCCGCTCTACTCGTTCGAGATATTAAAGAAAAAAAGCGTTGAGATAGAGGCTGTTCATAAAGATAAGATTGCAAACATTGTTTTTTACTATGATAAGGCACCAAATACTATTAAACTTTTTAAGAAAGAACTTGGGCTGGATAAATATCCTATCGGCATACTTACTGTATTTTTTCATTATAATAAAATGTGGTTGTTCAAACCGAGTTTGACCGGTTTGATATTACCCGAGAATAAGCCATCCGAAAAAGTCTTTAAAGGAGAGATAGGCATTACGAACCAAGCAGCAAAAAGAATGGGTATGATCGGTATAAAATTAGACGACGATGAGAAATACGGCCCTTCGGGGGAGACGTTTCAAGCCACTAATATCATCGGAAAGATATTAGATACCGATAAATTGAAAGATCTAAAAGAGAATGACATTTTGTATATAAGGGAGTATCATGAGTAAAATCACCAAAATTATTGCCACACCTTATTATCTGCCAATAGTTCCAAGATTGTATGAAATGGGTTTCAATTTAACAGTAAAAGAGACATGTTATGGTGCAATGATCAGTGGAGAAGAAGATGAAGTAAAAAACGCCGTTAATTTTCTTAGAGAAGAGTTTAAAAATAGCATATTTATCAAAGATAGAGGCTTTCTTCCTGGTGAAAAGGTTAGATGCCGTGCGGATCGAGGAGGCGGTGGCAGGCCGGGTTTTCATCAGTTGGAGAACGAAGTGAATACGCTTCCGATTATAGAACAAGCATTAAATGAGATGAGTAAGGGTGATGAAAAAACGAGTTTTGTCAATATTTTAGAAAAAAAGAGGAAGAAAAAGATGAGTATCGATAAACTTCAAGATATTATAAAGGAGAATGTGCCTTGATGAAGATCTTTATCTTTCCTCCAACAAGTCTTATCTTGTCGGATCTGGTAGAACGGTTTGGTCATGAGCCACTCGTAATGATGACGGTCGTACGAGAACGGGTCACGGGTCCTAGCCTAGACTCACCGCCGCTTAATGTAACACCGAACGATGTCAAAGACGGTTTGAAATATGCTGCGGTAGAAGTCCCGTCCGGTGTAAGAGGAAGGTTAGCGCTCATGGCTCCGCTCGTTGAGCAGGCTGATGCGGCAATTATGGTTAAAGATGCAGATTACACGTTCGGTTGCGTAGGTTGTGCACGGACGAACGAATACCTACGGTATTTTGTAAAACGAAGGAAGATTCCTTATATCGAACTGGAATATCCGTATACCGAAGAAGATGCAAAGGATTTTGTAATCTCTATAAAAAATTTTTTAGTTAATCTGGAGAATAAAAATGGACGAGATTAAAAACCTTCGGTTCTTTACTCCGGTCCAACGTAAAGCAGGACTGCGGTTTCATAGTGTAGCTTTATGTTACACTAAAATGAAGAACATTTGTTCTGTGGAGAATAAAAATGGACGAGATTA
>DUJX01000136.1 GCA_013329575.1 Halobacteria archaeon
CGATCGATCATGTTATACTCGTCTAGTAGATCCGTGATCGCTAAAACCCACGAATCAAACGAGTCTACTATCACCCCATCTAAATCAAACAAGATTGATTCTACTCTTCTAAATCTTTCTCGGATCGGTATCATTATATTATCTGTATTTATTAAAAATAAACATAATAAATATCAAATCATCGACTCGAGGGCCACTTTTAACTCTTCATGCTCGTCTGCCATCTCTTTTAGAGATATACCTTTCATCACTGCATCGATAGCCTGTCTGAATGCTTTACCTCCGGCGGTTGGCCCCATTGGATGTGCATGTATCCCACCGCCCGTTCCTATAACTACGTTATAACCTAGGTCTTCTATGATCTCTGGTACCATCGATGGCATGATGCCTCCACTCGGCATGGGAAAGCTTCTGCTGATATGGTAGAAGGGAAAGATATGATTATGCGCTACTTTTATATATCGCTCTTTGATAAACGGAGCCTTGCCGTAGGGGGCAGGATAAACGACTATATCTGCACCGGCCAACCTCGGCAGTTTGCCTAATATAAGATGCGATGATAACCCAACATATGGGGACGAATACATGGCCCCAGAAAAGTCCATATGTGCCAATATAGGTACTTTTATGCTCGGATCTTCGGCGAGTCTTCTCAACATAGAGATACCGGCGGTCAGATAGTTGATCATGATGGCGTTTGCGCCCAATTCAATTGCTTTTTCAGCATTTTCTACGACATTGCCTGCTTCATCGGTGACGTTAACCATATACAATGTCTTTTCCCCTTTTTCTGCATCTGCTTTATCTATAGCCTCCATGTATCTCGGAACCCGTTCTTCAATAGTATTAAACGATGCGTTAGCCAGAAGTTCATCGTCTTTGATCATGTCTATTCCACCGAGCGCGGCATCATAGGCAAGTTTGGCGCCAAACTCTGCAGGATAACCAGTACACGGTTTTATCATATTGTTGATTAGAGGCCTTTTTTCAACACCTAAAAGACTCCTTACCCCCTCTATTCCAAATTTAGGACCTTTAAATCCCTCCACATACTTTTTTGGAAACCTGATATCGAGAAGTTTGATCTTCTCCCAGCACATTATATTGCCTGCTATCGTTGAAAGCATCATTGGAATCTGCTGGCCAAAGTTTATTATCGGAAAAGCTATCTGAAATATGAAACTCCGCTCTTCTATGTTAAAAGGCAGCATGATCTCTGGATATGGTGTCTCATATACTCCAACAACCTTGGCAACATGTTTTTTTCTTAATTCGGGTGTCTCGCCTGGTACAGGAATGAACGTCCCTGTGCTTTGTTCTATAGCCAAAGATCTAACGGTATCCCATACNNGGATCTATTCCTTCTGGAATAGCTTCAGGGAGTGCTTCTACCTCTTCATATTTTTTTATACTCCATCTTATCATTTATATCACTTAACATTATTAATGATTATTTACACCATAAACTTTTCTATTAATTTAGATAAAAGTGGTATATGATATAGATTAAATAATATTTTTCTTAAGAGGCAGACAAAGAATGAGGCAGATAAAAAAAGTAAGAATCGTTTTTATTTTTTGTGCATAAATACGGATCAATCGATTGTAGCAGAGCCGATGACTCTCAATCTATCATCGTTTAAATCAGATAAAAGCATTTTTGAATTTTTTTTCAATACGATTGCCTTATCCAACGAGACTTTAAGCAACAACTCGTTATTATTATCCATCTTTTCAAGATATGTTACTCTTGCCGGTATAAACTGCATCCAGTGCCCGAGATGAACGACATCTCCAACTTTTAGTTCTTTCTGAGATAGAAAACTTTTTTTAAGCCTTAAATCGAGCTCTTTTTGCGATATAAGATCATCTTCTGATGATAATACGTATCCTCTATCCAACTCATCAACTTCAACATTTTTTAGAGCTAACCCCACCCTGTCGCCTTTAGAAGCGAGATCGAAGTCTTCATCGTGTTTCTGTATGGACCGTATCTGAACCTCTCTCTCCAAAGGTAGCAGATTCATCTTATCGTGTCTTCTTACTATACCAGAGATGACAAGACCGAGCACTACGGCTCCAATCCCTCTAACGTTAAAAAAATGGTCTATCGTGACACTTCCTTTGGTATCTGAGGTTTTATCATCATCCCGATTCATTCTTGCTTTCTCTACGAGCATCTCCCGTATTTCTGTTGGATTATCATCAAAGAAGGAATAGTTTGATAATGCCGTATTCTTTACCAATTTTTTTACATCGTCGTCTGAATAGTAGTTTTTTAATATAAAACATCCGTCTTTCTTACCGAGCATATCCAGCGTTACTACCATCTCTCCAAACAGGCGGTCTATATTTTTCACTATAAAGATGACATAATCACTTATGGAGACGGAATAAAAAAGCGATGAAAACTTTTCAGGATATCTTGTCGGTTCTATCATAGTAACGATACTATCGCCTTGTTTTAGATTATACAACGTTATATCAGACGTTGTTCCTGCCTTACCCAGATTTTTACTATATCCTATATCTCCGATTACAGCCACTGTTAAGTTATTCATGATCTCAGTCTGTTATGTTATAACGGTCTATAAAACTTTTCGATTTTTTTTATTTTCTTTGTGTAATAGTATAAAACACAAGTCAATCTTAAATACTGCAAGATACTATCGATCTGGTCTGACCTCTTCTTTATCTCGCTATCAATCCTTCAAAATTTTTATATAAGATCCTCTCTTTATCCTCCTGTAGAATAGGCAGATCTTCTATCCATCCTTTTATCAACCCGTAATCATAATCCGCTCCTTTTTGTTGATAACCATAAGGACCATCCGTTCCATAAAGACAATTTTTGGCACCAAAGGCATTTATGGCGTCTTTTATAATAAATTCATCGACGTATGGGCTTGATAAATCGAGGTATATGTTTGGATATTTATCTTTATTTACCTTAAAATAATTCCATAACTCTTTAAAGAACGGTACGCCTGCATGTAGATAAATTATCTTAAGATTTGGAAATTTTTCTGGAAGATATTTATAATCCCCCATCTCACCTACGCCCAGATGGATCTGGATTGGGTAATTATTCTTTTCGCACCATTCTGCCACTTTTTCAAGCTTTCGTACTGGGTACTGATGCCACCAGGGATGTGTCTTTACACCGATCATATTTGGGTTGGAAGCATATTTTTTAATCTCGTCGAACGGATCGCTTGGGCCTACTGGATTTACGAAGATCCAACCATAAAAGCGGTCTGGGTATCGATCTATAACTCTAGTCACCGCTTCGTTATCTGGCCGGCTATATATTTTATATGTCTCTCTGGTTATTGGATTTAATACAAAATCGCCTTTAGAATCGATCGTGCCTTTATATAGCATAAAACCAATAGATTTTAGGTAAAGAAGAGATAGCCGAAGAATAGCCGTGGATGATCTTTTAAAAGCATTGTCCATATAAAACGGTTCATTCATTTTTGCAGCGAGTGCGATTTTTTTTATCCCGTTTAAATCCATTGCATCTATCATTTTGTTTAACGGAAACATATCCGGTTCGTAATGATAATGATCATCTATCGCTCCATTTATTCTCATTTGTATTACCACCATTATTTTATAAATATAATTTACAAACTTTGATATATAAACGTTATTGATTTATATTCTATCCGATACGATGAGAGAGAAGGGGAGGTTGTTAAGCTGTGCCGAAGGTTGTAATCATTGAAGGATCTGATCCGTATCTGATGATAAAAGAGGGGCTTGACGCATTGGGAGTGCAGAGTATAAAAAGTATAAAAAAAGTAGTTATAAAACCAAACCTGATAATCAACAAACCGTTTCCAATCACTACAC
This sequence comes from Halobacteria archaeon, assembly GCA_013329575.1. Lineage (GTDB taxonomy): Archaea > Halobacteriota > Methanoliparia > Methanoliparales > Methanoliparaceae > Methanoliparum > Methanoliparum sp8915u. Next base: position 3,859 of record DUJX01000136.1, read on the forward strand.
CAGTCGAGACGGTCGATGCGATCATCCGTTGTATAAAAGA
>DUJX01000016.1 GCA_013329575.1 Halobacteria archaeon
TAGTTGTTTAAAAACGATGATGCACTTGCAACAATAGGTTGTGGATTAGCAGGAAAACGTAAATATACATCATCTAAAATAAACCGTGATAAAACATACACGAGTCATCATTATCGATCGTTTTTGATACCTCTATGATTCTATTAAAACCCATACAAGATATAAAAAATATGAAAATAGAAAAATAAATGGGAGATATGTGAAATGAATACAAGAAATAAAAAGAAAATAAAAAGAAAAAGTTTGTTAATGTTGGTTTAGGATTTATATAATAATAAAATCAACGGTATTCCGTAACCATCCTGCAATTGTTCCAACAACGAATGGTATTCTAATATTTAAAAACCCACAGACACACGGAAATATTATTGAACACGGAAATATTACAAACATGTTTATTTTCACCTCCTCTTCTATTATTTATTTTTGTAGTGGTGCAAAGATAAAACCTAACATTGACATTATATTACCCATATTGCTTTACGCCTCCTTTTTTTTTTCTATTTTAACCAACGCACGACAGTCCGGGCACGTGGCATATACTGACTTTGTTCCAGTCTAGTCCCATTCTTTTCCGCATTTTTTGCATTTTAGCAACACCATATTTTATTCCCTATATAATACTAATATTAGTATTATTATATATACTTATCTGTTTTTTATTTTATGAAATTCATCTTTATCGTGTCGGCTTCATCCTCAGCAGTATAGTTTTCTATCGTCTGGATGTTCGTATGCCTTATAGCTTTGGAGATCAGGTTTGTAGGTATACCTTCACGACCCATCTTTGCGATCCAAGAATATCTTAGCGAATGCGTGTTTATCTTGTAATAACGGACTGCAAATATCTTTACACCGTTCAATGTTTTCTCAAATGGATAATCCAGATCTAAATATTGTTTTTTTACGGCAGATGGTATCTTTATCAGGACATCAACATCTTTGCCCTTGCTCAGTTTTTTACGTTTCCGTGCCCTTATCTTTTGTATTCTCTCATTGTTATTTTTGAAACTCAAGACCGCCTCAACAGCCTCTGATATCCTTGAACCGTTCTCTATCTGAGTCAAGAGAATTGAAGTATAAAGAAGACGGGTAAGAACTGTTGCCGGTACAGGTCTCTTCTTCAATTCGTTATATTCTTTCTCTTTCGCAAGATCGTGCATATCCTTCTTGAACCTCAGATCCCATTCATCAAAATCCAATCTTTTATCCCAGCTCATTATTATCTTATACAGTCATTTATGGATATAAAGATAACACTTTAACATCTACACGTTACCATATCACCATAAGATAACATCACCAGATTTTAAAATCTTTTATTTTTTTAAATAGATAGATATATATACCCATAAGTTCTATTAATGCTTGTGAGTATACATAAGTTTTAATAAAGCAAAACTATATATACCATAGGTTGTAGTGTAAATTGGAGGTAATAAAAATGGATGAAAAAGAAATAAATATGCGGGAGGTTGAATATTTCAGCTTCTTCGGGGCTGAGATAGCAAGTGAATATTTCAGCCAGGATGCTGGGATGCTGGAATTTTTAGGACTGTTAGACGAGGATGAAAAAGAAAGCCTTGTGCTCGATATCATGGTCAACCATGATAAAGAGACGGCACAATGGAGCATCGGAAACTGGAGGGGTGAGACGGTGCACCTATCTATGAAAACGAGCACGATCGATAACTCACGCTGGGAAGAGGACGATTATTATGGCGTGATGGAGTTCCTTAGATCGACTGGAGTGATCTAAAAATGGAGTATGAGTATTGGAGTTTAGAACAAAAAATAGATCGGCTGGAGAGAAAGCTACAGGAGATCGAGACGAGATTGCTAACTTTAGAGGAGATGATAATATAAAAATAAAAATGGAGGTTAAAAATGAGAGCAATATTTGAGAATGTGAAAGAGGCAATAGCGTGCAAAGTAGATAAGTACGGGCATATCAACGGGTTTAAAACCTATGCAGGGAAATCCTGCATAGTAATAATACTTGAGGAGGATACAAATGAGAATTGCGAACGAGATACAACGGGGACGGGTGAGAAGGATTGTAAATTTGACTAAACATGAGATCACAATCGGGAATATAATTGTCCCTCCATCTGGCAAAGTGATTCGCTGTAAAGAGAACAAACTACTATCTGAGATTGTCGAGTATGAGGGGAAAGAGATAGAGGTGTATGAGTATGAGTATAGAGAAGTAAAATCAATACCTGAGCGAGAGGATGGGACGATTTATCTCACGTCTTATCCTGTCGCAAAAATACTCTGCCGGGATGATATCTATTGCATGGGTGAGGTTGTCAGAGATGAGAGCGGAAGAATACTCGGTGCGATGTGCCTGTCTAAGTTTTAATGCTATCCAGAAAAGGGAGGAGGTAGGTAAAATGGAATATGGTACTACTGGATAGCATTAAATATAATAAGTATTATAATATTTAAACTTTCTTTTTTATTCTTTGTATGTATTTTTAACTGGGGGGGTAAAATATGGTAAATAATAAAAACAATAATGATAAGGACTCCATCGATGATATTCTCGATGATGACGAGTTCGTAAGAATGCTCGTATATCTGTTAAAGAGGAAGGCAGGGGATATTGCAGATGAGATGCGTACCGGCAAAGTATCATCTAAAAACGGTGAGATCGTAAAAGATCTCTGTCAAATGGTTGTTGATCGGGAGAGAGGGGAGAGGTAATGGATGAGAAAGAGCAGGCAAAAAAGATCGAGTTTTTGGATCGGATTTTAGAGTATGACGACAACACATATCTTGAGGAGTTGTGCTTGGATGAGAAATATAGACCAGATATTGGTAAGATCCTTGCACGACTTTTTTCTATTTATAGTTTCAAAACATCAGAGGATACGGAGACGGTATATTATTTTGATAATGGGATATATCGAGAGGCGGAGACT
>DUJX01000118.1:0-157 GCA_013329575.1 Halobacteria archaeon
ACTCTTTTACGCCTTTTTCGTGTCCTGCACCAATCACCGCAACGATCTTTTTATCTTTATTATTTTTAGCCAGTTCTATAAGCCTTTCTGCCATGTACAAGTTCCGCTCGTCTATGAGTACTTTAGCAACATTAGGATATGTTTTTTCAACCTCACG
>DUJX01000118.1:189-3079 GCA_013329575.1 Halobacteria archaeon
GTGTTATCCTTATATCTCTATCGATCAATGCAATACTCGCACCGATCTTATTCGCTTCGTCGATAGCGGTAATCATCTCTTCTCCCGGCTTTGTCTGTAATTTTTTTCCAATTCTTTCTTGAATCGAGGCCAAGATCGTATTCGTTAAAATAAAACGAAAATCTTTGGATTTTAAGTTGTCTTTAATAGATATTTCTTCTTCATGAATTAAACCATTAAATCGTCCCTCATCTAACTCTAACGCAACAATATCTGGTTTTTCACTTTGTATAATCTCTTTAACCATCTCTACGCTCTTTGTTGAGACGTGAGCAACACCAATTATTTTGATGTTATCTAAATTGGTGTTCTTTAAATCGGATGGCCTATCGTTAAATATAGTATTCATATAATCCACATATCAACAAAAATTATATCATATAAAATATTAAATAGTAATCTTGTATGTATAAAAAAAAGATAACTTCTGCTATATTAATTATAGCAATTTTAGTAATTAGCATTATGTCTGTTATGCCTGTTTTTATATCACCATTGGCATCACCGTCAGCATTATCATTTTCTAAATCGTCGATGAATGCTTCTATCAAAATAGTTGGTGTTACAGAAGACGGAGAAGGCATGGTCTCTACACTAACCGTGGATATAAAGCCAGGCAGTGGTCGTATCTTGACGGACACGAATGTCTTAACAGGATTTTATACGCAGTATTCCTTGAAAAAAGCCGTGCAAGTAACAAGTAATATTACAAAATTCGATTTTTCAAGCCATGATGTCATATTTAGTGTACATTCAGAGAACGCTGAAGCGATAGATGGCGAGTCTGCTGGTGCTGCAATAACGTTAGCATTGATCGCTGCAATAAACGGATACGATATTCCGGATGATATCACGATAACCGGAACTATAAACGATGATGGAACGATCGGTCAGGTAGGCGGTTTATTCGAGAAGGCCGATGCAGCTGCAAAATCTGGCATAAAATTGTTTTTATTGCCTGAAAGTCAATCAAACGTGGTTATATACAAACCGATCTATATAATTGATTGTTTTGGTAGATCCATCACAATAGTTAAACCAACAGATGTCAATTTGGTAGAATACATGGATAAGAATTATGATATGAGCGTTATAGAGGTTGGTACGATAGAAGATGCCATACATTATATATTATAAAGCATATTTGATAAATTCTAAAATAATTCTAAAATAACAAACAAGGAGATTAGGATAACTTTATTTAAACAAAAAAGATAAAACAGATTATTAAATTAAATCGGATTTAAGAAGGGGGTGCCCGATTATCAAAATAGATAAACCTATACTTCAGGTAGCACTGGATTTAATAGAGCTTGATAGAGCAGTCCAGATTGCTAAAGAATCTGTGGAAGGAGGGGCCGACTGGATAGAAGCCGGGACTCCGCTCATAAAAAGCGAGGGGATGAATGCCGTAAGGATTTTAAAAAAGACATTTCCAACAAAAAAGATTATAGCCGATATGAAAGTAGCCGATACCGGCACATTAGAGGTAGAGATTGCTGCAAAATCTGGTGCAAGTATTATAAATGTATTGGGTAACGTGGATAATTCAACGATAGAAGAGTCTGTCCGTGCTGCAAATTTGTACGGGGTAGAGATAATGGTAGATTTTTTAGCCGTCAAGGACGTAGTCTCGAGAGCCAAGTATCTCGAAGAGAGCGGAGTGCACTATATAAATCTCCATGTGGGTATAGACGAGCAGATGATAGGAAAAACATCGATAGAGATGCTAAAAGATGTTCGTAGTGCAGTGGCAATACCAATAGCTGTTGCAGGTGGATTAAATGCAGAAACAGCTGCACAGGCGGTAGGATATGGTGCAAATATCGTTATTGTTGGAGGTAACATAATAAATTCAAGTGATGTCAAAGAGGCTACCCTTAAAATACGAAGAGCAATCGATAATCCTGTTATCTCGTATGAGAAAAGACGAAGTCTCGATGATGAGATAAGAGACCTTTTTACCAATGTCTCTTCTTCAAATATAAGCGATGCGATGCATAGAAAAGGTGCAATGAGTGGTGTCTTTCCGATAAATAAAGGCGTAAAGATGGTTGGAAAAGCAATCACTGTACAAACTTTTGGAGGAGACTGGGCAAAGCCCGTCGAGGCCATTGACATAGCAAAAAAGGGAGATGTTCTCGTTATAAACAATAGTGGGCGAAGAGATATTGCTCCATGGGGAGAACTGGCAACCCGAAGTGGTATAAATAAAGAGATCGCCGGTGTAGTTATAGACGGGGCCGTGAGGGATGTGGAAGATATCATGCGATTGAATTATCCGCTGTTTGCAACTGCAACTGTTCCCAATGCAGGCGAACCAAAAGGATTTGGCGAGATAAATTCAGAGATAGTATGCTGCGGTCAAGTGGTTAGACCCGACGATTGGATTATAGGAGATGATAGCGGGGTTGTCGTCGTTCCGAGAGAGAGAGCTTATGAGATAGCGAGAAGAGCGATGGAAGTAAAAAAGAATGAAGAGAGAGTGCGGGAAGAGATAAGGCGGGGAAGCACATTATCGCAAGTTATGGATCTATATAAATGGGAGAAGAAGTAGATAAACGAGAATAAATAATGGATAAAGAGATATAAAAAGATATAAAGAGATAATACATATTAAATCATAAATTCTCGGGTAAAATGAAAATAACCACTAAATTAGATTTAAATAAAAGATAGTTATCTTCATTGTAGTTGTTTTTATGGCTGTTATAAAAATAGGCGGAAGTTTGATAAGATATAAAGAAAAGATAGTTAGAGATTTGTTAGATTTTTCTGAAAAAAACCGTGAACCGATAATTATGGTTCCAGGCGGAGGACCGTTCGTTGATTTTATACGAAAATTTAAAAT
>DUJX01000102.1 GCA_013329575.1 Halobacteria archaeon
CCGACCCGCTCGCCACCTGCTGCGCAGACGACGATATCTGCTGCATCCCGGTGCTCATCTGACCGACCGCGTCCGCGCCCTCTTCGGCCGACCGGACCGTCTTCTCCATCCGGTCGATTATGTCCCCGACCATCTTGGTCATGCTCTTTAGAAAGACGTTGATATTCACGGCTATGGGTTTATACGCATCGGCTATCTTGCCCGGATCGATGCCCGCCGTCAGATCTCCTTCCGACATCCGTGTCAACGCCCGGCCGATCTCTTCGATCGCTTGCTTCAACTCTCGTTCCCGCTCTTTAATCTCTTCTGTACTTATATTAACGCTCTCGATCATTGAGTTTATATTATCCGCTATGGGTTTATACGCTTTTGCAATCTTCGTCGGATCAATCTCTGCTGTTAAATCTCCAGCCGACACCCTCGTCAACACATCGTCTATTCTATATATGACATCTTGCAATTCTTGTTTCTGCATGAAACCTTCGGTCACGTCTATGGTTGCACCAATCTTACCATCTGTGTATGGGATATCTATCACACGCAATAACTTTATTTGGCCATCTTTTGTCTTGAAAGGAACAATACCTGAAGATACCTTACCTATTTTTGAATCAGACCACACATGATTAACCGCGTCAAGAGTTCCTTCCTTCATATAAGGTTCTCCGCTTTTGCACACGTATGGACTCTCTTCTGCGGTCTTTCCTACAAGATCTTCTTTGGTATACCCAATCTGGTTTGTAACTTCTTTGTTAATATAAGCACACTTGCCGATTTTATCAAAAACAGTCAGCCCAACAGGCATATTCGCCAGAAGCATTTCATTAAATTCATATGCTTGCTTGAGTTTTTTCTCTTTTATAAAATTTTCAGTAATATCTATAGCAGAATCAATCCAACCATCAGAATATTGTATCTCCATTACACGGAATATTTTTATTCTTCCGTCTTTTGTCATGAGAGGTACGACACCAGAAGATCTCTTACCTTTTTTAGATTCTTCCCATATTTTTTTTAATGCCTCGATGGTCCCTTCTTTCATGTAAGGCTCACCACTTTCGCACATATATGGGCCCTCTTCGTCCTTTTTTCCTATAAGGTCTTTTTTAGAATAGCCAAGAACACGGGTGTATTCATTGTTAACATAAATGCATCTGCCTTCATTGTTAGCCAACCACACACAAACAGGAATGCTCTCCAAAAGCATTTCATTAAACTCGTTTGCACGATTGAGTTCCTCCTGTTGCTTTTGTTCGTTGGTAATATCTATACCAATCGCTAGCCTTCCCTCACCTTCTGATAAGGGAGATTCCCATGTTTTTATGTAGACCGTGTGCCCATTCTTGTGTTTGTATGGAACGACAACACCTTCATTTGCCTCTTTTTTCTCACCAACTACGTATCTCCACAACTTATTCAAAGCATTCAGGCTTTCTTCGGTAACACACGGCTGATCTTCTGCTTTTTTTCCGTTTATCTCTATATCTTCCCAACCCCATGCCTTGTTCCACCTGTCGTTCAGAAGGTGCCATCTTCCGTCCTTATCTACTATACAAAATGCAGCTGGAGCTAATTTAATAATATTCTCGTTAAACTCGTTCAATTTCTTGATATCGGTTATATCAGTTGCTGAAATTAGAATATTGGTAATATTTTCATCTGCATCTTTGACAGTAGAAAAATTGAGAACTGCTGGGAAAGTAGAGCCATCCTTTCTTAAAGCAACGGCCTCACATCTCGAAGAGCCTGTTTTTTTACATTTTTCTAAAGCATCTTTTATATTATCCAAGTATTCTTCTGAATATAATTCCTCAGTCTTAAGCCCGATTATTTCTTCTCTGGATCTATTGAATAGTTTTTCAGTAGCTAAATTTGTATTTACGCGCATGCCTTCATGAGTCAATAAAGAAGTCGGTAATGGTATCGACCTGAATAGGTTGATTGCATATTTTTTGGCTTTCTCCAGTTCTTCTTCATGCTTTCTTGATTCAGTTATATCATTACCGATACACAAAATTTCAGATACCTCGCCCTGTTCGTTGAAAATGGGTGTATTATTCCAGGAAACCCAGATTCGTTCTCCATCTTTCCGCATTACCTTGTTAATATTGGTCTTATATTTCTTTGGATTTTTGCCAATATCGAGGATTAATTCCTGCAAATCGCCTCCACTCGACCCGGTCTCCGGAATGATAGTTCCTACTAATTTCTGGTCGATAAGTTCATCTTTAGTATAGCCTAGCAGATCCTCTGAAAATTTATTGATAAAAATAATCTTTCCTTCTCTGTCTAATCTTAGAAATATGCTGTTTATAGTCTCTACTAGATCATAATAAATCTGCATTTCCTTCAGTTTGCTCACATCGGTTGCAGTAAAGAGTATAATTTCAGTCTCTCCATTTTCATCTTTTATCGCAGATAAATTCATTATAACAGGTATTATAACTTCGTCACCGCGGATCATACTCACTTCACAGGACGATCGCCCATCTTTTATGCACCGATCAAGCGCATCTCTGATCTTTGACCGATCTTTCTCTGCATAAAGTTTTTCTAACGGTAATCCAATCGTTTCCTTTTGCGATTTTTTGAAAAACGCTTCAAAAGCAGTATTAACACCAATTCTTATTCCATCTTTTGTTAATAACGAGGCAGGAACAGGCAAATTTTTAAATATAGATAATTCTTCCATTCTTTATCACTACATTCAGATTATTAATTTCTTTTTTTATATTTAATCATATAAATAATAATGTATTATGTTAATTAACTATCAGATTGAAGATTATTGCCGGCATAAATCGTAAATATAAGTTTAAAAAATATAAAAACAGAGAAAGATTATGATAAAAAAGGCTATAAAGACCATTACACTCCTAACGATTATAATTGTAATTGCCGTCTCTGTGATCCCAAACACTGTTGGAACAAAATCGGATAATACGTTTAGGTATCCATTAACAGAAGATCCAGGATCTCTTAATCCTCTTTTTAGCACATCAGCCGACGCATCAAGTGTGATGATTGGTGGTATGGGTGGTGATGGTGGTATATTCGATCCTCTGATCGATGTATCCTACGAGAGTTTCCATAATAGAGAGTTCATACCTCGGATAATCACCGGATGGGATTTTAAAAATGACGAGAGCACGGTCGTTTATCATCTAAGAAGAGACGTCTTATGGCACGATAACTCCAAGCTTACCGCACATGATATGAAGTTCACTTACGATGTAATAACAGATCCTAGTTCAGGATGTATCCAGTACGTAGAGGATTTTAACGTGTGGGTAAAGGATTACCGGATAATAGACGACTACACGTTCGAGGTTGATCTTAGGATGAGAGATCCATATCACTTTCAATCTGTATACTACACAACAGGAATAGTTCTGCTCCCGTACCATTATTTCAAAGATGTTCCGATGGATGAGATAGGATTCGACGCGAGATTCAACCAGAGGCCGATAGGATACGGACCATATAAAATCGTCGATAGAAAGGTAAATTCTTATGTAACATTGGAAAAATTTAATAATTACTGGAATAAAGGCTATCCTAAGATAGACAGGGTGATATACAAGGTGATACCGGAGGCATATCCTACATGGGTAGCATTCAAGAGGGGCGAGATAGATTTAGTAGATAGAAACTCGCTCTATCTTAAGGGTTTTAACGATTATGTAAAGAGTGGAAAGATGACCGTCTATGATTATCCATCCCTTTATTTCTCAGGATTTCGTATAAATTTTCTTAAAGAGGATAATCCGCTCCAGGACAACCGTATACGTCAGGCAGTAATGTACGCGCTTGATAGAGACCTTTTGTGTGTGGTTGTAAACGAGAATACAACGGCACCACTCGAAACGATCGTTACAAATCGTTATCCAGACCGAATAAACCCTAACACGAAACGATACAGCTATGATCCTTCAAAGGCTAAATCGCTCCTCTCATCGGCTGGTTATAAAGATAGAAATGATGATGGTTATCTCGATAAAAATGGTAAAAGACTCGAGATAAAATTTCCTTATGTTGGTGGCGGAGCACAGGATGACGTTGCAGAATGGTTCAGAGCAATGATGAAGGATATCGGTATATATGCAGATATAGAACAGGTAGATTCGGGCAGATGGAGAGAACTTGCCGATGGCAAGGGTGATTGGGATATCATCTCTGTAAGCATGACAGAAGGACCTTTTATTGCGGATCATCTGGACTTCTGGTTCAATACAAACGGGTTAGGCAATACCTGTGGGTATTCAAACGCCGAATTGGACTCATTGTTTAATAATTGGAAGACGATTCTCGATCCAGACGAGCAGAAAAGGATATTATACCAGATACAGGATGTGATGGCAGAAGATCTCCCGTTTCTCTATATACAGCAGGGCGTGATCGTAAGAGGATACAATTCAGGTGTATGCAGATTGAAGAGTTCTCCATGGGGTATGGAAAGTTCTCTTATGGAGTATTACTGGATATAGTATTTTGTAGTATTGATATAATTGATGTTGAATTAACGCAGAGTGGACGATTATAGAAAAATTAGATCACATATAGATTTAAATAAAAATTGGATGAGAGAGAGATTGGACGAGATGACTGGGTTAAAAAGTTATATCGTTAAGCGGGCGGTATTGTTACCGATCACGTTTATTATAATAACATTCATAGTCTTTATGCTTTACCTATCCGCTCCAGGCGATCCTGTAGATTATATCCTACCACCGCAACAGGCAATGCGGCCTGAGATAAGAGATAGAATAATAACGATGTACGGGCTTGACAAAAACCCGATAGAACAGTACGGGATATGGCTTAAAAATTTTTTTAAAGGAGAGTGGGGTTACTCGTTTAAATTAGGGCTTCCCGTAAGAGATCTCGTCACAGATGCCTTGTTTTTTACACTCATTTTAAATTTTGTGCCATTTTTAATAGTCTTGCCGTCATCGATCTGGTTAGGAAAGAAGATGGCTATCAAGGCAAACTCTGTTACCGACAGGGTTGTAATGGGGGTTACTCTATTAGGGTATTCTATACCTCCTATTGTATTAGGAATCTTTCTTTTATGGCTTTTTGCCGATATTTTGCAGATTTTTCCTGTATCTGGATTTGAGAGCATGGCGTTTGGCGAAGTAGTATTTAGAATGATACTTCCGACGATAGCGATACTTATAGGCTCTTTTGCATACCTACAAAGGTTTGTACGGGCAAATATGCTCGAGGTTTTAAGAGAAGATTATATCATAACGGCAAGAAGCAAAGGACTCGATGAAAAGACGATTATAAACAAACATGCGTTTAAAAACACGCTTATACCGGTATCAACATACATCGTGGATTACGTAACGGTCGGGCTTATAACAGGATCGTTTATCCTGGAGAATATATTCTCTTGGCCGGGCCTTGCAAGGCTTACTGTGTCTGCATCACTCAATCAGGATATCTACATAGTCATGGCAAACCTTGTCATGTACGTCATAATAGGATTCATCGCATTCATACTAAGGGACATAATATACGCTTATGTCGATCCACGGGTGATGCTCGGATGAAGATCACGGATATCAGAGAATCATACCGGTGGAAGAGGTTTAAGTCGAACAAACCCGCGGTAGGATGCTTAGTCTTCCTTATATTAATCTATCTGGTCTCGTTCATAGGACCTTTGATATTAGACGATCCTTTCAACGTTTATGATCCACAAAACAGGTACAATCCTCCATCGAGAGACCATCTTCTGGGCACAGACAGGCAGGGCAGAGATGTGCTGTCAATGACGATATACGGAGGAAGAATGACGCTGACCGTTGGTCTTGTAGCCGTAGCGATAGCTGTCGCGATAGGACTCGTTTATGGTGCTATCATGGGTTATTTTGGAGGTTGGATAGACAACCTGATGATGCAAGGTACGATGATAATAAGTTCGATACCCTCGATACCGCTGATAGTTATAGTAATGGGGATATTCGGAAGGAATATATACCTCGTAATGGTGCTCGAAGGTCTTCTTCTCTGGACGGGTATATCTATAATAACGAGAGGACAGTTCATGACTTTTAAAGAGCGAGAGTTTGTAGAAGCGGCGAGAGCATACGGAGCATCAACTTCCAGGATCATCTTCCGCCATATACTGCCAAACACTCTCGCACCAATCTGGGTGAACGTCTCATTCCTTATGGGCAGTGCCATCGTCTTGGAGAGCACGCTCAGTTACCTTGGGCTAGGCGTCCCTTTCGATATCACATCGTGGGGAAGGATGCTCGTACTCGGAAAAGATGTCATGTCCGACGCGCCATGGATATTCCTTCCGTCGGCGATTCTGCTATTCCTCACATCGTTCTCATTCATCGTTTTAGGAGAGACGATACGGGATGTCTTTGATCCCAAATTTAGAAGCAAAACGATGGTTGATAATGAATATAAATCTCATACGAAAGAGATTCACAGAAAAGATCAGTAAAGCCAGCATGCCACTCGGTGATTGCTATTGCATCTTTTCATTACCGGTTCTTCTCTTCTACATACATCAATGGTCTTGTCGCACCTCGGATGAAAACGGCAACCTTTTGGAGGATTGACCGGGCTTGGTATCTCGCCTAAAAGAATCTTCCTGTCTCTCTTCCTCTTCGGGTCTGGAACAGGTATGGCAGATAACAGATTTTGTGTATAAGGATGCAACGGGTTTGAAAAAAGTTCAGTGGTATCGGATATTTCGACTATCTTACCGAGATACATTATTGCTATCCGGTCCGAGATATACCTCACGATACCGAGATCGTGGGTTATAAACAGATAAGCCAGTTTAGTTTTTTTTTGGATATTTATCAATAGATTGATGATCTGTGCCTGAACTGAGACATCGAGTGCGCTTGTTGGCTCATCAAGAACAATAAATTGCGGATTGAGTGATAAGGCCCGGGCTATGCAGATCCTCTGTCTCATTCCGCCACTAAACTCGTGTGGATACCTATTCATATGTTCCGGACCGAGTCCAACGATTTGAAGGATTCCTTTAACCTTTTCATCGATATCTTTCTTGTCAGCTATGTTATTGATGTACAGCGGCTCTCCGATCAGATCTCGTATGATCATTCTC
>DUJX01000104.1:0-6188 GCA_013329575.1 Halobacteria archaeon
ATATTTGCCTCTCTCGCTCTCGCTAAGATTTGCTCTCGAATTATCTTTGCCCTGTTTGGATCCTGTAACCACGCCTCGTTATACTCGTGGATGAGGTCTTCGAGTTCTGCCAACTCATCGTAAAGACCCGAGTCTGTAAATGATGGGGAAAGATGGTTTATTATCGTGGCATAGCTCCTTCTCTTGGCTATAGTCGCCTCAGACGGGTTCGATGTCATATAGACATAAAGATGAGGAATATTACCGATCAAGATGTCTGGAAAACAATTCTTGGATATCCCCACCTCTTTTCCTTTGGTGAATTCGAGTGTACCGTGAGTACCGAGATGGATGACCGCATCTGCTTTGAAATCTTCTTGTATCCATTTATAGAATGCGAGGTATTGGTGGTGTGGAGGAATGGTCTTATCGTGGTACAAAGCAAGAGATTTTTCAATATCTTTGTAATCTCCCCCGTGTGATGGTTGAATTCCGATGAATATATTCCCTAAAACGATACCTGGGATTATAAACCTATTCTTGTAGGTTAATATGTCTCCGGGCGGGTCATTCCACCGCTCTATCATCTCATCTCTCGCATGATCTGGCAACGCTTTGAACCAATTCAGGTAATCCTCATCTCGTACCATAATAGAATTTTTGGTGATGATCCGTCTATATTCAGAGTTTGATATGCCTTGTCGGATAAATATATCGTCTAAGCTATCGGGTAATTCGTCTGTGGTATATCCTTCATCTTTTAACGCTGTTAAAATCTTTTTAACGCTTTCCATTGTGTTTAGATAACCCGATGTCCCAATCCCGCTGTCATCCGGAGGATAATTATAAAGGATTATCGCTACTCTCTTTTCAGCGTTCTCTTTTCTTCTGAGTCTCAACCAACCATGGATTCGTTTAGATATTCTGTCCAATCTATCTGGAATCGGAGCCATCGTCTTAACATCACTGCGTATGTTTGGATCGAATCCAACATTTTCATGACCGCACGGTATGATTGGTTCGATGCATCCGTCGAGTTCTGGCATTGTGATCTGGGTAATTATTTCTATAGGAGCGAGCCCTCTTTCTGATTTTAGCCAATTTTGTATCTCTCCAAGATACATAGGAGATGCATTTATGACAGGAACATCGAGATTTTTCAATACATCCAATGTTAACCTCGGATCTCCGCCCATCGGACCGCCGTTCATTCGGAAGAGAAGAAAGCTAACGACCAGATCCACGATCGGTCTTCCATCGCTATCGAAGAAGAACTCTCGTATCGCTTCGGGGTATTTAAAATTTTGAGAATAGATAGGAATGAAGTTTACTTCATCGTCGAGCCGTCTTATAATCTCTCTCGCCCCGACAGCAGAATCTTCAAGATTAGACCCTCCGACAAGAAGCATTCCTACGGTCTGTTCTTTTGTTCTTTCGTATCGCTCAAAATAATCTTTCAACGATGAAAAGGTCTCTCTGGTTATTGGATGATATATGCCAGAATCAGGATACTCCCGTGGAGGTTTTGGGGTGACCTTTTGTCCTCCATACTCTTTAGCAAGATAGAGCAGTAGATTCTTTGTATTCTCCATCCCTCCGTATTGCCAATAATTCATCGCGGTTGTTCTGCGGCTTACCTCCTTTAAGAACTTTGAAGGAAGCTTTCCTGCAATTCCAGCCAGCCTCATCATCCCTTGCATCTTCGACATATCAAAATTTGTATCATCTTGGCCTGCCATCTTTTCCATCTTTTCACGCATCAAGCCGATTATTTTCTGTTGAACAGAAGATTGTTCGCGTTCGAGCCATATCGGACCGATTCCAAAGATGTTACCCATACTATAACCGAGAACGACATTATCCGTGCTTGATAATACTTCTTTTATGAACGCTACGTTAGGAGTATCGTCTCTTATATCGAGCCATACGATATCCGCATCTTTAAGAGAGGAGATATCTTCTGTAATATCTTCGATCTTATCTATTATATCTTCGACATAGCATAGTTTAAGATCGATTAGATTCTCGTACTCTCTTCTTATCTCTACCATCGCATCCGCGACAGATTTTGCACCGTTTATGGATGTGACCATTGCAATTTTAGTCGATTTTGGCTGAGCCATTTTATCATCTTAACAATATCAATAATCTTAATAATAAACTATTTTTGATTTTTTTAAAGTTTGTTTTATTGATAAATAAACTTTTCAGCTACTTATATCTTATCAACAAAAACCTTACCTTGAAATTATGATTAAACAATGATGACGAACAAAATAATATAGATTGATAGAATAAAGAGTATAACGTATAAAATTCATACTTTTATATGACAAATGATCATTAAATATATCAAAATAATAATTAAAAATATATCAAAAAATAAAACGATTAAGCATTTTTCAAAGGTATATACACCTTTTTCCAAGTTTCCAGTAGAAATACGACTCTCTCTCTCTCGAGGGTAATCATTATATACCAGTTTTTTGCAATAAAACCAATATCGGTTTACATTTAATAAAATAAATGATAAATACTTTACTAAATCATTTCCACTGGAGAGGGGATAATTTCAAGTGGAACTCTTCTTCTGAGTCTTAATATGCGACCATAACTATCCGAATTATGAGACACTTTTTATGTTGTCTCTGTCGCCTATATTGTCTATATTTGTCTATATAATTGATTTAAACTATTTTATAGCGTTTTTAATAATAATTTTTTAACGTTATAAACAACTTTTAAATAGTGAAATGACTGAGTTGAATTATATGTTAGATAAATTTTTTTATCCACGATCTATTACGGTTATTGGTGCGTCTAACAAACCATACAAGGTTGGAAAGACGATTATAGATAATTTGACAATGTCTTATTCAGGCAAGATTTATCCCGTCAATCCAAATGAAGATGAAATCAATGATTTAAAGACATACAAAACGGTATTAGATATCCCTGATCTAGTAGATCTTGCTATAATAGTCGTTCCTGGTAATGCTGTACCTGGAATTATTGAAGAATGTGGTAAAAAAGGCGTTAAATTTTGTATAATAATCTCAAGCGGCTTTAAAGAGATTGGAATTGAGGGTGCAAAACTAGAAAAAGAGATCGTCGAAATAGCAAAGAAATACGGAATAAGATTGCTCGGGCCGAACTGTTTCGGGATGATAAACACCGATAACGATCTCAATACAACTTTTTCCTCCATAATGCCTCGATCTGGAAATATTGCAGTGTGTTCTCAATCTGGTGCTTTATGTTCCACTCTTTTGGATTGGGCATATAACGAGCGGGTTGGTTTCTCAAAATTTATAAGTCTCGGTAACAAAGCAGATCTAAATGAAAACGATTTTTTAGATTATTTTATCGATGATAAACAGACAAACATAGTCTTGGGTTATTTAGAGGGAGTTACAGATGGAGAAAATTTCATCAAAGCTGCAAAAAAATTAACCAAGAATAAGGCGTTGGTTCTCATAAAGTCTGGAAGTACAAGCATGGGTGCAAGGGCAGTATCTTCCCATACAGGAACTTTAGCTGGGACTGAAGAGGCATACGCAACCGCGTTCAAAAAATGTGGCGCAATACGGGCAAAATCTATAGATGATTGGCTAGATATTGCACGTGCGTTCTCTAATCAGCCATTGCCTAAAGGGGATAAGATCGCTATTATAACGAATGCAGGCGGTCCAGGTATTATAGCAGCAGATTCTTGTGGTGAATTGGGTGTTTCTTTATCAAATTTATCGTCTAACACTATAGAAAAATTACGTGAAAAATTACCGCATAGTGCGAGTGTTTATAATCCTATCGATATATTAGGAGACGCAGATCCGAGCAGATATTCTTTTACATTGAAAACAGTATTGGAAGATGATAACGTCCATGGTTGTATCGTTATTTTAACACCACAAGCGATGTCAAGACCGTTTGAGACTGCACGAGAGATAGTAAGAATTAGCGAGATTATAGATAAACCGATATTAGCATGTTTTATGGGCGGCATTCTCGTAGAGAGCGGGGTCAAATATCTCGAAGAGAATGGGATACCTAATTATCTCGATCCGAGAAAGGCCGTAATCTGCATGGACAGCCTTATTAAGCAGTATTACAATACGTTGAGAGAGGAAGAGAGCCCACTATTTTTTGGAGATATTAACAAAGAACAGGTAAAGGACATTTTATCCAAGAGTGATGTTTTAAGACTGGATTTCATGGATTGTATGAAGATACTGGAGGCATATAACATTCCCGTTGCAAAATATGGAATATCCAAGACGGCGGATGGTTGCGTCAAGATTGCTAATAATATAGGTTATCCCGTAGTATTGAAGATCGTATCCTCGGATATTATTCATAAAACCGATTTAGGTGGTGTGAGATTAAACGTTAAGACTGATGAAGAAGTGGTTAATGCTTATAATGAGATGATGGCAAACGTCAAAAGACATAATCCTGATGCGATCGTCAAGGGGATATGCGTTCAGGAGATGATCAAAACGCCTGACAAGAAAGAGGTTATAATAGGGGTTAACAAGGATCCGCAGTTTGGTCATCTTATTATGTTTGGTATCGGCGGAATCTATGTAGAAGTATTAAAAGATGTCTCATTCAGATTGGCTCCGTTGACACGTAGTGATGCTTATAATATGATACGTGAGATAAAGATGTATCCATTGTTAAGAGGTGTTCGGGGAGAAAAATCGGTTAACATAGACGGAATAGCAAACGTATTGATGCGTACCTCTCTGCTCGTCTCGGATTTCAAAGATATTGTTGAGATGGATATCAATCCTTTGATGTGTCTCGAAGATACCTGTAAAGTGGTAGATGCAAGGATTACTATTAAGAGTAACAAAAATGTATAAAGATAACAAAAATATAGATTAAAATTATATAAAATTAGGAGGAATGATTAAATATGCATAACATTTTAGTGGCATCCACTATAAATCAAGGCGGTAAAACCTTTTTCTGTGTGAGTATTGGTCAGATATTGAGAGAGAAGGGATACAATATAGGTTTTATGAAGCCTTTTGGTGGAAATGTTATAAATTTTGGTGGTAAATCGATGGAAGCTGATGTAAAAGAGTTTAAAGAGCTTTTTAATCTCGAGGATGATTGTGATCTGATGAATCCGGTTTTGATTACCGAGACAGAGATCATCAATATTTTAAAAGGAGATGTTATAGAACCTACCGAGAAAATTAGAAGATCATTAGACCTGATAGAAGATGGTAAAGATATAGTACTCATAGAGGGGTTTGAGGATGTATTCTCTACTTTAATGTTCGGTATAAGCCCTGAAAAGTTAGCAGAGATTACCAATTCTAAAATCATTCTTCTAGTTAATTATAATCAATATGTAGCCGGCAAGATTCTTGAGTTTTCTTCCCATATAGATGATGATAAGTTAATTGGTATAGTTATAAACAATGTACCGGTAAGTTCGGCCGATATGGTTAAACAACTCTTGATCCCATTTTTAAAAAGAAAAAATGCAAAGATTCTTGGTTTTATTCCACGGACTGAGTCATTAAGATATGTTACCTCGTTGGAGATAGCTGAAAAACTTGGAGGAAAGATAATTTGTGGTGAAGACCATGCAAATGAGCCTATATACCACATTATCATCGGAGCAATGACGTATGAGAATGCGTTAAAATATTTTAGACAGGTAAAAGATAAGGCTGTGATTACCGGCGGAGATAGAGCAGAGATTCAAATAGCTGCATTGGAGACTCCTACCAAAGCGCTGTTGCTTACCGGAAATTTATATCCTGGTCCAGCAGTCATGGCGAGAGCCGAAGAGCGAGGGATACCTATCATCGTTCTACCTGATGATACCATCACGGTCGTAAACAAGATTGAAGAGATCCTGAATGTTTCTGTTAGTTTGAGGGATACGAGGCGTATAGAAGAGCTAAAACGTCTGTTAAAAGAGAATATCGATTTGGACATGATCTATAAAGCAATCGGATCGATTTAAGTATCATTGCATTAAATTTGCAAGTTTGAATAATATCTGGATTATCTGACGCAGATGCTGGATAACATATTCTCTTGCAGATTTATATGAGCATATGTGGTATATATTTGTGGTATCTATAACTCTTAGAAATAAAGGATCTTAAATAAGGGCAATACTTTCTTTTTTTAACTTTTTATGACTTATTTTATAACTTATATTTAAAATTAAAAATATATAA
>DUJX01000104.1:6203-8260 GCA_013329575.1 Halobacteria archaeon
TTATGACCAACTCTTATGATAAGGTTTTCTTTACATAAAACTTTTGTTTTCTTGTACTCTATCATAAATTTTTGAAGATTTTGTGTAACCATGTTTTGGGATACTTTATATATAAAATTTGATGATTCTCGTATAGAGCCTTGATATAAAAATACATTCTGTATATTTTTAAAATAGGTTTATCTATACCTCTATTGTATCTTTCCAACTCTTTCCAATCGTTTTGCTCCTTCGATATTATTCGTATTAATAACCAAAAAGTTTATATATAAGTATTACTAACATATTGATAGGAGGTGAAAGTATATGGCCATAAGAAGATGGGGAATAGTATTACCGGATGAAGTAAGAAAAATGAGAGATGAGATGGATAGAATGTTTGAGGACTTTTTACAGCCGTTTTTTGGTACTACAATGCCCAGCATAGGAGGGGTAACGATACCTGAGGTGGCAATGCCGTTAATAGATGTTGTAGACGCTGGTGATAAATTTGTAGTCAAGGCAGATATGCCCGGTGTTGATAAGGAGGATATCTCGGTATCTGTAGAAGGAGATACACTCGAGATTAAAGCAGAGAAGAAAGAAGAGAAAGAGGAGGAAAAGGCGGGATTCTTAAGAAGAGAAAGGGCATACAGGAGCTACTACAGATCTTTGGCTTTACCAGAAGCTATTGATGCAGAGAAAATAAACGCAACATTCGACAAAGGTGTGCTAAACATTGAGATACCCAAGACGGAGAAGAAGGAAGGAAAGAAGATCGAGATAAAATAAACCGGTATTATTAATTTTTGATTTTTTAAATTTTTTGAATATTTGTATTTTTATAAATTTTATTTTATGTATTTTATTTTTAATATTATATAGATTTTTTATTTTTATTATACAATAATATATAATAGTTTAAAATTAATATTTAAAAAGGAGGGGAAATTATTTATGTCATCCAATTTGAGTGGAGAACACTTCACTGAAAAGGTGCAGGAGGCCTTGATAAATGCAAGGTCTATCGCATCAAAGTATAATCATCAGAATTTAGATGTAGAACATTTATTACTTGCATTCATCGAACAAAAGGATGGATTAGCACCTAAGATTTTAAAAGAGGTGGGTATCTCTTCTGATGTGCTTAAAACTGAAGTAGAACGAATTTTATCTAATTTTCCCAGAGTAAGTGGTGTAGATCAGATTTACATAACCAGAAGATTGAGCAATCTTATAGAATTTGCCTCACACGAAGCTGAAATGATGAAAGATGAATACATAAGCGTAGAACACTTTTTACTGGCAATGGTAGACGATACAGGCGATGTTGGTAGACTTTTTAGGAATGCCGGCATAACCAAAGATAAGATCACGAGATCTCTTCTTAAAATACGGGGCAATCAAAGGATAACATCATCGAATCCCGAGGAGACTTATGAAGCATTAGAAAAATATGGTAAAGATCTGACTAAATTGGCTAAAGAGGGAAAATTAGATCCGGTTATTGGAAGAGATGAAGAGATACGGCGGGTAATTCAGATTCTCGTGCGAAGAACCAAGAATAATCCGGCTCTTATCGGAGATCCGGGTGTTGGAAAGACTGCTATCGTAGAAGGACTTGCTCAAAGAATAGCCAAGGGAGATGTACCAGAAGGATTAAAGAACGCGAAAATTATCGCCCTCGATATGGGCTCGTTGATCGCTGGGGCAAAATATCGAGGAGAGTTCGAAGAACGGTTAAAAGCCGTATTGAACGAGGTTAAATCGGCAGGAAACATTATCTTGTTCATCGATGAGATGCATACGGTTGTGGGAGCCGGCGCGGCTGAAGGAGCCATGGACGCGAGCAACATTTTAAAACCGATGCTTGCCCGAGGGGAACTACATTGTATAGGTGCTACTACCCTCGACGAGTATCGAAAATATATAGAGAAAGATCCTGCACTCGAACGAAGATTTCAGCCGGTTTTTATCGACGAACCGTCGGTTGAAGAGACGATCTCAATCTTACGCGGTTTGAAAGAGCGGTATGAAGTTCATCATGGTGTCCGAATAAAGGATTCTGCATTGGTAGC
>DUJX01000104.1:8266-8974 GCA_013329575.1 Halobacteria archaeon
GGACAGAGATTGATAGCATGCCGTCTGAATTAGATGAGGTTAAGAGAAGACGAATGCAACTTGAGATCGAGAGAGAAGCGCTTAAGAAAGAGAAAGATCCTTCGTCTAAGGAACGGCTGGAAAAATTAGAACAGGAACTTGCACAGATCGAAGATAAGGAGAAAGAACTTGAAGACGAGTGGAAGAAAGAGAAAGAATCGATAGAACGATTAAGAAAGATTAAAAAAGAGATCGAAGATACGAAAAAAGAGATAGAGATTGCAGAGAGGGAGTATAACTTAGATAAAGCTGCCAAATTAAAATATGGGACATTATTCGAACTTGAGAAAAGATTGAAGGATGCAGAGGAAGATGTAAAGAATAATACTCTTTTAAAAGAGGAAGTTGACGAGGAAGATATCGCTAAAGTAGTGAGTAGATGGACGCGGATTCCCGTAAGCAGGCTTTTAGAGGGAGAGAAGGAGAAACTTTTAAGATTAGAAGATAAACTGCATGAAAGAGTCGTTGGGCAGGATGAGGCGGTCAAAGCGGTAGCTGATGCAGTCATACGGGCTCGATCTGGTATAAAAGATCCGAATAGGCCGATAGGGAGTTTTATCTTCTTAGGACCGACCGGTGTTGGTAAGACCGAACTTGCCCGTGCACTCGCCGAAGCACTCTTCGACGATGAAAATAACATGGTACGGATTGATATGTCTGAATATATGG
>DUJX01000078.1 GCA_013329575.1 Halobacteria archaeon
CTTCATCCTCTATCTTTTTTGAATCGAGCCATCCGCATTCTCTAAGAATCCCATCCCTAAAATTTTCTTTATCTTCCAATCCTTTGATATAAATGGAATCGGTGTTTACGATGCCGACCGATCTTAATAGATCGTCATCAAGTATCTTTGAATTGGCTGTGATTACTCCAACTTTTCTTCCTTCGCCAATAATTCTTACCAGAAAAGGTAGCTGGAGGAGGCTGGATAGGAATACAGGGACATCCAATTGTTTAGCTACCTCTTCTTGAAATAAGGCCATAAATCCACAATCACCGGTAATAGCTCTTACTCCCGCATCAACCAACTCTTTGCCAGCGTCAATCACCCGATTTAAAAAACTTATATCCTTACTAAACATCCTCTCAACAGTAAGCCCGTCTACTTTTTTAAATCTTACAGGAAAAGAATAAGTAGTGGCATTAGCCACATCACCGGGGATGAAAGGTGTGAACGACATATCTAATAAGATTATTCCTATTGCCTCACCATAACTTGATTGTCCTTTTTTGGCTTTATATAACATATAATAAAACCATACGTGTATCTATATAAATAATTGATTCAGTTTTAGTTTTGATGATTTAAACTTCAGAGATTAGAGAAATATTAATATTAGATTTGTAGAATCTTTGTAAAATATTAAAATATTAAATCATGTCTGAAACTTTTGCCTCTTCGAACGTCTTCATCTCGTCAAGCACTTTACACGAGAGATCTATGATACTCATTGCAAGAACTGCACCGGTACCTTCTCCAAGCCTCATATCAAGGTCAAGAATCGGTTTTAGCTCATAATGGTTTAACATCACCCCATGGCCAACCTCTACCGATTTATGGGATGCAAACATGAAATCTTTAACCTTTCGGTCTAGCTCTATCGCGATTGCAGCAGCCGCACCAGATATAAAACCATCGATGACTACCGGCACACGATAAGCTGCAGCTGCTAACATCACGCCGGTAATACCTCCGATCTCAAACCCGCCTAGTTTTGCCATTATATCTACCGGATCTTTAAACGGTTTGTTTATCTTTATTGCCTTATTTATGACCTCAATTTTTCTTTTAAATGAAGAATCGTCTATACCAGATCCTCTGCCAGTCACTAATTCAGGATTGCAATTTAATATGGCTGATATAATCGCACTGCTCGGAGTAGTATTACCTATGCCCATATCACCTGTTCCTACAATATCTATCCTCTCTCTCGAATGTATCTCTTCAAATACCTCTATTCCTGATTCTATTGCCTTAATAGCATCTTCTCTGGACATTGCAGGTCCCCTAAATATATTTTTTGTCCCGTATCCTATCTTTTTATTTATCAGGATGGTGTAATCCATATCGGATGCAATACCCATATCTACTACAACGACCTTTGTAGAGGTATGACGTGAAAAAACATTAATGGCGGCATCGCCGTTTAAAAAAGTATTTACCATCTGGGTAGTAACCTCCTGAGGGTAGGCAGTGATACCTTCTTCGACAACGCCATGATCGCCTGCCATCACGATAACGACTTTGTTCTTTATAGACGGACGCGGACTGCCTGTGATACCAGCAACTTTTATAGAGATGTCTTCTAACCTTCCTAAGCTCTTTCTCGGTTTTGTAAGTTCGTTTTGTCTCTCTTCTGCAAGTCTCATAGACTTTTCGTCTAGTTCAGCGTTATTTATTCTATCAAGAATAGATTCTAACTTCCTCATCTTTTTAATCCTTCTCATTTCTAATTTTTAAGTTATCTTAACACTCTTTTAGACTGTATATCTCTTTTAAAACATCCTGTTTTAGTACGTATCTGACCTCATCACGGTAAATAATCCGAAACGCATGTTTTATCAGCTCTTTGTAAAAATCGCAGTAAAAACTTTTGTTGTACATGTTACCATCCGTAGAATATATCTCGGCAGGACAAGATGCACCGCACATGTTTCTGACCAGGCATGTATCACACTCAACGATTTTTTCGACGATCCTCTCGCGCACTTTTTCGAAATTCTGTGATCCGCATATCTCGTCTATAGAGTTTTGATAGATGTTTCCACCTGTAAATTCTTCTTTTCCTATAAACTCGCCGCAAGGATAGGCATTTCCATCCGCTGCAATAGATAAGAACCTTCTTCCTCCGCCGCATGGAGATATATCGCACATTAAAACTCTCGAGGCTGGAGCAACGACTCCAAGCAGGATGTTTGCAAAATCCCCTATTACAAACCTCTTTCCAGATTTGGTCAATTCTATGGCACGGTTTACAGCATTTATATACTCTTTTGCCAGTTTTAGAGAATCTGGACGGAAAGGTAAAGCCGATTCCTCCGTTCCTCTTACCGGATTCATTAGAGAAAGATGTACGTCCTTGTCTGCAAGAAAATTGACCATATCGGTTAGATGATGCACGTTATGATTGGTGATCGTCGTGATTATGTTCAGCTGATTATACCCTAAAAACCAGTCTAAGACATCGTTGATCTTTTTAAAATGTCCTCTTCCTCTAAGTAAATCGTCCGTCTTTTCGTATGGTGAGTCTAAAGAGATGCCGATCTTGACATCATTATCTTTTATAAATGTACTATCCTCTTCATCCAGCAAAAAACCGTTGGTCTGAATGCCGAAGAATATATCGTCTTTATAATTCTCGATGATCTTAAACAGATCATCTTTTATCAATAGAGGTTCCGCTCCGTGGAATATGATCGAGCCTTTCACCTCTTTATCGTCAAAAAATCTGATAAACTTGTTTACAACCAGTTCGATATCGCTATAACTCATATCTGTCTTTCGTGCCTTAATATCTTTAGAAAGATAACAGTATGGACAACTTGCATTGCACCTGTCGGTAGGATTTAAGTATAACAAGACGATATCCGTATTAAACCGTAGATTTTGCATCTCACGAGCGATATCCTCTCTGACTTTGTTATATAACCCTTCCAGCGCGGAGTATTCGCCGATCCCCCAAAAACATGTATCTGGATCAATCTTAAACTCGGTATCGTCTACTTTAAAAGATTCTAACATATCAAACACACCTATTATTACCTAAAAATAAAAATAAAAAAATTAAAAGGGAGAATCGTCACTTTGTATAACAAAATGAGTCAATCCAGCCCCTTTATTATTACATGTCAACCTATAACTGATCGTTTTTTCCATTGTTTTATCACCATAACTAAAGTAATAATGACAATACTTAAATATTGTTAATTGTAATACACATGTAATGCAACAGTTGAACCTTAGAGTACCAGACAAGATAATAGATCGGATCGACGAGATCTGTTTTAAGAATGGTTTATCGAGATCGGAGATCATAAGGTCATCATTAGTCTTTTATCTAAATTTTTTAGATAATCTGGACGAGTTTGTAAGCCTTAGAAACCTTAAATTTTTTGATAAGGAGATCAATATAGACCGGATACGGGATACATCGATACTGAATCTTAAAGATTTCTATATCCTGATTGCGTCCACATCATCCGGTGCGATAGGCCGGAAAGAACGGGATATAGTAAAGATAGACGAGGCGATGCTTGGGAAGATAATGGCAAGATGCGTTCTGACGAAGATTATATCGTTAGGCGCAGATCCCGTCATGTTGATCTCAAATTTTTCGGTAGAGTATAACCCGACTGGTATGAAGATATACGATGGGATTGTACAAGAGGGGGCGAGTGTGGGTGTGGCAGAGATAATAAGAGGACATACAGAAGAGAATTTTAAGACGGACCAGACATCCTTCTCTATAGTCGGTATCGGAGTAACAAAGAAGAGAAAGTTAAAATTTAAACTAAGTAGGCACGGGGATTCTGTCTTTGTATTAGGCGAGCCAAAAGTTGGATACGAAGTAGTCGGGTCTGATCTAATAGATATAAAAAAATTAAAACAGATTCGGGAGATCTCTTATGTGCATGATATGATACCGGTAGGAAACGAGGGTATCAGGCAAGAGATTCTGCAGTTTAGTAACCTCTCGGATTATAAAATCGATCTAATAGATGATCTGGATATAGATATCGATAAATCTGCTGGTCCATCTACGACTATTTTGGTAACCCTAAATGGGAGATACAAGACCGAATTTAACAGTCTGTGCGATAAAAACAAGATGGACGTAAGATATATCGGTGAGATTATATAATCTACAAATGTTATATATGTTATAACTATATTAAACTAATAAATAAAAAGTAAAACTAATAAGTAAAGACTAAAAACGGTAAATAATAAGAGAATAGGGATGAACGAACATTGAAGAATAGACGATCGGTCTTGATAAA
>DUJX01000044.1 GCA_013329575.1 Halobacteria archaeon
TTCCTGCTGTTGCCATTCCCGGGTTTCCGTTCGTATTAATGTATACCCGGCCGTCCGTGTATCCTACCAACGAGTGTGCGCCTTTAAGCACTATGATCGAGTTTAACTCTTCGGTAGTCTTTTTCAATACGTTTATCTTATCTTTACTTATCTCTTCCTTATTTATATCTGTCAATCTGGTCATCTCGCCTAGATGCGGTGTTATAATCGTTGTCTCTTTTCTATCTTTCAAAATACCTATCTCTTCGGATACCGCTGTAATCCCATCTCCATCTATCAATACGGGTTTTTCTATCTCTCTCACCAGTTCTATAACGAGTCTTTTTGTTTCTTTATTCAAGGATAATCCTGGACCGATGACGGCCATATCTACATTTTTCGAAAAATTTATCAATTCTTCGGCGCATTTTAACGATAAACATCCATCCTTTGTTTCTTTTTGTGGAAGCACGACGATCTCGCTACCTTTATTTGCGATCAGACTGGATATGCTTTTTGGAGTTGCAAGGTAGGATAAACCACCGCCTGATTTAAGAAAAGATAACGATGAGAAATATGGAGCGCCGAGATACTTTGAAGACCCTGCAACGAATAAGACCTTGCCAAAAGATCCTTTATGGCTATCGTTCTCTCTCGATGGTAACGGTATTGGGCTGTTAATCGCTATATAAAGCTCGTCCGAGTCGTATAACGATGAAGGAAACGATATATGAGATAAAAAAAGTTTGCCTGAATAATTGAATCCGGGGTATAAAAGGTTGCCAATCTTTGGCGTTCCGAGAGTAATCGTATAATCTGCACGGACGGCATCGCCCATGACGATACCGGTATCCCCGTTTATTCCAGACGGAATATCCACACTCAAAACACTCTTTCCAATGCTGTTAATCAGCCGGATGATCTCTTTATGTACCCCTGTTACTTCTCTGGTTATGCCTGTGCCAAAGATGGAATCTATTATTAGATCAGCATGAATGATCTCTTTTCTTATCTTTTCAATAAGATTTATCGCTTCTACTATCTCTTCTACATCCGCACCCATATTTAAAAGAATATCATAATTTTTTTTGGCAGCGCCTTTCAGTCTTTCTTTATCACCTATAATAAAAATTTTTATATGGCCTCCCTCGGCAAATATCTTTCGTCCTATAACGAGACCATCGCCACCGTTGTTACCCGTTCCAGCGAATATAAGAAATTTTTTATCGTTCAAGCCGATTTTTTTTCTTATAAACGAAAAAACAGAATATCCTGCATTCTCCATTAAAATATCTTCGGATAGTCCAAACCTCTCGCTTGCGGTGCGATCTAAATTTCTCATTTGAGCAACGGTGCTTACTTTCATATTTTACTCTCCATTTTATCCTTAATTATGCCTATTTATACAATCTTACTCTTCTTTCATATATTCTTAAGATCGGATTAATTCTGATATAAATTCTGTGAAGTCTGCCACTCTTATATCATACTTTTTCCTCTTTTTGACATCGTTAAACTGGAAGTTACAGAACGGGCATGTCGTAATCAGGATATCTACGCCCAAATTTGTAGCATCTTCCAACGTTTTAGATCCGATCTCTATGGAGATGGCTGGAAATTTTGGTCTTACTCCTGAAGCGGCGCCGCAGCAGACGTTATTTTTAAGATTGACCAATTCTACTTTTGGTATTTTTTTTATTGTATCGATGACAGAATTATATTGATCATCGCTTATATTACAGGATTTATGGATAGAAACGGTTAAAAAAGAACTGTTTTTAATTTTTATCCTATCTTCATCGACTAAATAATGTATAACATCTATTATGCTCTTTACATTGATATTGTAACGATCGACGAGATGATTATACAATCTGGCATAGATCTTATAGCAGGCAGGGCATGCTACTATAACATCTTTCGATCCTATAGAATTAATAACGTTTATATTTTTTTTAACGCTCTCTATGACAACCTCGTCCATGCCGTTATCCAAAGCAAACACTCCACAACAAACCTCTTTATCTCCTAATACCGTAAAATCTACATTTGCCTCATCAAATATTTTAGCGGTAGATTTAGCAATATTGCTGTTCATCACGGAGGCAAAACATCCGGTTAAATAGACATATTTGGCATTTAAATTTAAACTAATGTTATCATTCTCTATCCAGTTATTTCGCTCGGTTCTCTCTCTATTCAGTGATATACCTTTATCTTGTATGTTTTCTATTATCTTTCTATGAGTATCAGGCATTAAACCCATGTCTGCGATTTTTTTTCTCGATAACCGAACGATCTCTGCAATTTGTATCTTTTGAGAGCATCTCTGCTCACAGGCACCACATCTCATACACGCGTATATGTCTTCTATCTCCTCATTAGACGGTATCTCTGCATTTAACAATTTTAATGCAATCTTTATCTTATGATTTGGAGAATACAGTTCTGTAACTCCGTAAACCGGGCATACTTCTTCGCATGCATAACAATCGGTGCATGAGGTCAATACTTCGTAATAATCCATAAAACCATAATATTTGATGAGGGCCATTTCTATTACATTATCATCTCATATTTGTCTGATTTTTTAAACAGGTATCATTGTTTGTGGTTGCAATAGTGATTAATCTGACCTGTTCTACTCCTTTCTGAGCCATTATATCTTCGGCCATCTTTTTTATTCTTTTTCCATCTCCTTTTGCAATAGTTACCTCTATACAAAGATTTTTGTCTATATGTATATGTATCGACGAGTTGATAATGTCTATATATTTATGTTGGATTGCTGTCAGCTCTTCTGAGAGGCCGTGCTTGTGATGGTCATATAATGAGGATATGATACCTATTCGCTCGCCCTCTATATTGCTCATCCATTCATAATGTAGTATATAACTTCTTATTGCATCACGTATTCCTTCCGATCTGGATGAATATCCTCTCTGTTCTATTATCTTATCAAATTTGTTCAGCAGATCTGATGGGATAGATACTCCAATTCTTGTCAAGTCCATATCATCTTTAAAGAGAATCTGCAAATATTAAAAGGTTATTAATTATTGGCGTTACTCATAATTATAATTATATTTATATGATTAGATCGTAAAAATTTATCGATATAAGACGCCGGCATCTTATTTTTTTTAACAATTTTTAAATATCATAATCCATCCATATTGTTATGATAATACGGCTAAATCTGATAATCTTATACCAAAAGTTAAGTATCATTAAAAAAAACGTGATAAGATATGAGCAGTTTTTATGAGGTTAAACTGGAGGTAGAATCGGTCAAAGGTTATTGTGCTGCTGGACACAAAAAAGGCGATACTATCATAATACGCGGTTCTGCTATAGATAGATCAAAAACAAATTGTGATCTTTGTTTATATGCTCTGTCAGCATTTATGCCGTATATAACGCCTTATTCAAGAGAGACCGATGAGAACGATTGGATTAATATGATCAACAAATTGCAATGCCCCGATATTGAGAATACGGTCATCTTTAATCTAAGTAGAAAAAAGATAGAAGAATGAGGCGTAAAAATAAAGATTAGAAAGGAGTAGTGATCTATTATGGATATTGCTATTATCTCAGGTTCCGAATCTGATAAAAAGATTGTAGAGAAAGTAACAAGTGTTTTGGATAGAGAACACATCAGTTACGATTTTAAAGTAATCTCTGCACATAGAGAACCAGAATTATTGGATAAATATATTAAAAAATCCGATGCAAAGATTTTTATAGCGATAGCAGGGCTTTCGGCGGCTCTGCCGGGTGTGATATCATCCAAGACGGATAAACCTGTTATTGGGGTTCCGGTTGAAGGAAAGCTTTTAGGATTGGATGCACTGTTCTCTATGGTTCAGATGCCTCGAGGAGTGCCTGTAGCCGTCGTGGGAATAGATAACGGAGAGAATGCCGCATATCTTGCCATACGCATACTTAAACTTGTCAAGAATGGTTAATTTTTAGTATTATGAATGATACCGAATTTGTTTATCTGGTTGTTAAAATATTAATAACGCTTCTTATAACCTCTATTATAGCCTCTTTAGTCAATAGAATCCTTCGTACTAGTTTTAGAAATATGAGTAGGAGGATAAAGGTTGACGAGACGAGATACACTCTTCTTAGAAGGTTAACGATCGTTTTAATCTATTTTATCGGTTGTATCGTGATTATAAACATGGTGCCACAATTAAATATGGCTGCAAAATCGTTATTAGCAGCTAGTGGGATTGTTGGTATTATTATCGGTCTTGCTGCCCAGACTACCATATCTAATGTTATTTCAGGTATATCTATCGCGATATCTCAGCCGTTTAGAGTTGGAGACCGGATAGAAGTCGATGATATATATGGTACGGTCGAAGATATAACGCTTAGGCATACTGTAATACGAACATGGCAGAATAAACGGGTGGTAATACCCAATTCGATCATAGGGGATAAGACGATAAACAACTGGTCTCTAAAAGATCCAAATGTAGCCTGGTATGTTGATTTTAGTATATCATACGATTCAGATATAGATCTTGCAAAATCAATTATTCTGGAAGAGATGAAGAAGAACGAGAACATCTTACTTGATAGAGACATAAACGTGAAATTTATAGACATCAAAGATTTTTCGGCGGTTTTAAGAGCGTCTTTCTGGGTACCGGATAGAGGTTTTACTTGGGATACTTCATGTATGTTACGAGACGGTGTTAAAAGGCGGTTTGATGAGGCGGGCATAGAGATATCGACTCCGTACAGAACACTTCTCTTTAAGGGAGACCTTGAGACAAAGAAAGATAAAACAAAGGAAGATTAATTAATTTATAACCAATCCCTTCTTCCTGTTTATGTTTCTCTTTAATATGAATTTAGCGTTTTCATTTAATTTTAATAGACATAAAATAAAAACTTTTATATAGTCTTAAAAATAAGAGAAAGAATTAATTATGGTAAAGGTTACACCTCATAAGCATTGTTATGTATGTGGAAAAGCAGTAGAACCCGAAGAGGTTTTTTGTTCAGACGAGTGCAAACAGAAGTACGAGTCGTCAAGAAAGAGACAGTGGATTCCTTTCGCGATATTCTTCGTCTTAATGATCATACTTATAGTATACTCATTCATGGCAGTCTGATATCTGATATGATCGTTTTATCTCTCCTTGTCTATTGTTGATATCTTCTCATAATCGCTTGTTTGCAGAATTATTCGGCGTTATACAGTTTGTTTTATTTAATAAATTGAGGGTTACTAAATTATATTTGTCTCTTTTCTATTTTTTATTAATCAGGCTATGCTAATTATAAATTTAAGATTAAAATTTACATAAATTTCAATTGTAATAAATGCAATATAAAAAAGGGTAATTAAAGCAGAAAACTCGAAGATGGTAGATCTTATCAATGTTTGCTATCTAGTTATAAATCTTTTTATTTGCATTTTTAGCAGATGTTTTTAATTAATGTTAAAAATATAACGTGTTATACTTTTAAATTTTTATTTAATACTTTTAATACTTTTTAAAAATATATATTATAAATATAAATAAATGGACTTTAAAAATAGATTAAAATGAAAGAGATAATATCGCCGATAAAGAATATCGCGAAGATAAAATATAAAGAAAGATCTTTTGAATGGTGGGGTCCTTCCCCTGATGAAGCGAGGGCCATACAGATATCAAAATCTCGGGAACTTAAAGATAAAAGAACTAATTTGAGAGATGCTGTAAAAAAACTCATTAAAGATGGAATAAATCTTGGAATAGGAGGATTTGGAGATACAAGAATTCCTGTGGCGATTTTGCATGAAATAATACGACAAGGAGCAAATGATTTGACATTATCGTTCCATTCACAATCTATGGCGCCTGAATTACTTGCAGGGGCAATGATTATAGATGAGAGAATAACGATAAAGCGTATAGAACTAGCCTATGAAGGCTACGAACTATTAGGTCTATCTCCGCTCTTTAGATATCTCGTCACAAATGAGATGGTCGAGCTAGACGACTATACTAATTATGGCATGTCGGCAAGGTTCAAAGCTGGTGCTATGGGTATTCCTTTCATACCGACGAGAGATCACGGTGGTTCAGATCTGGAACTAGTGAATAGGGGAAGATTAGTAAATTGCCCTTTTACCGGCAAGAATATATTTTTGGTTCCGGCATGTCATCCTGACGTAGGAATAATACATGTTCAAGGATCGGATATGTTTGGAGATTGCAGAATATTCGGTCATCTTTGTACATGCCCAGAGATAGCATTGGCATCTACAAGTACGATAATAACTACTGAAAAGATTATTCCTGAAGAATCGATAAGGAAGTATCCCAATCTTACAGAGATTCCCTTTTTCGCTACGGATGCTCTTATTCATCAGCCTTATGGAGGATATCCTGGATCCACTTATGGATTCTATTGGTTTGACATGAAGCATAAAATTATGTTTAAAGATATATGCGAGGAATTTAGAAGAACCGGCAACAAGAAAAAACTCAAAGAGTATTATGATGAGTACATATTTAGTTGTGATACATTTGACGATTTCTTAAACAAGATACCTTACAAGAATTTTAAAGAGATAAAAGAGTTAGATGATGGTCAAGCAATAATTCTATAACCAAGGTGAAAAGAATGGCTGAATATAATCCGTTTGAGATGATAGCATACACAGGATCCAGATTTTTAGAGGAAGGAAAGATGGTAGTGGTTGGAACCGGATTGCCGATGATTGCGGCAATGCATGCCCAACTTACTCATGCTCCGCATCTTTCAATGATTTTTGAGGTTGGAACGGTGGCACCTATTCTTGATCATGGAATGCCTGTATCGGTTGGAGATACAAAGATTGCCAGTAGATCTTGTTATGTTAAAGGCCTTTGTTCTGTCTTTGAATTAGTTCAGAGAGGGTTTGTAGACTATGGGTTTATTGGTGGCGCACAGATCGATAAATATGGAAACCTTAATACCACGCTATTGGGTGATGATTATTCTAAACCAAAAGAAAGATTTCCGGGAAGCGGTGGGGCAGGGGCGCTGGCCGCAAATTGTGAGAAGACGATTATTATAATGGCGTTAGAAAAAAGAAGATTTGTGGAACAAGTAGATTTCTTAACGAGTATAGGCTATGGTGATGGTTCTCCTGATTATAGGGAAAAAGCTGGCGTAATGGGCTCTGGCCCGTATAGAGTCATAACCGACCAAGCCGTTTTTGGATTTGATGAGAGAACAAAGAGAATGATGCTTTTAGAAGTGGCACCCGGATTAAAACCTGAAGATATTCAAGATAAAATAGATTTCGAATTGATAATACCAGAAAAGATTAAAAATATGGAAGAGCCGACGGCTGAAGATCTGAGGTTATTAAGAGAAGTTATCGATCCGCATGGGTATTTCCTTGGGAGAGAAATCCGGTGATTTACTATACTTGCTTTAAAACGTATCTGTGGGTCGTATAACTTATATCTTTTTAAATCTCTATTATCTCTTTAGATTTTCCTGTCAGGCTTATTCCGCCACTCTTTGCGACTACATACGTATTTTCAGATCCTACCATTCCGATATCCTTTATGGATAGTTTTGGTTCTACTGCTATAGTCATATTGCCCTTTAATGGATCATTAAAACCTTTAGCCAATACCGGATACTCGTCTACCACCAATCCTATTCCATGACCGAGGAAACTCACTTTATTAGATCCATATCCCATAAAACCATTAACAAACTTTTTATCGTCTTTATCGATTTGTTTATATATTTCATCATAAATTCGAGCAGGTTGTTCTCCATCCCAAAGCATGCTCACAATTTTTTGCTCTATCTCCAAGCATGTACCATGTAGATCTTTTATCTTATCCGTTGTTCTTCCGAGAGAATAAACTACTGTTTTATCGGTATAATAACCTTTATAGTTGCATACCATGTCTAAAAATATTAAATCTCCGTCTTTTAATCTTCTATTTCTACTACCTAACAAAGGGGATGCGTTCGACAATCCTTTAAGTCCTGCAGGTCCATTATGCCGATTTGGATAATTTGCATTATTCCCAAAATTCACATCGCCTAAAAACATCTCTGAATTGAAACTTTCCATCCGGCATATGCCTTCATGCCCCATCAAAAGCATCTCTCTTAGTATCTCGGAACCTAACTCCAGTTCGCTTACTCTAGGTTTCAAAAATAGTGGCGGTATTTCAATTAATGCATTTTCTAAGATTCTTCCCGACTCTTTCATAAATTCCAATTCTCTATCGGATTTGATCGCTCTCGTATTTAAAATAGCCCTATCCATACTTCGTATTTCTTTAAAATCAAAATACTTGTTGAATCTTTCCCATATCTCAATAGGCGTGGCTGATTTTTTGATATGTGCTATACCCGATCTTATGTTAACATATTTTTTAATATCTCCAAAACTTTTAATAGGATAGACTTCTTCTAATGGTGTCTCTATTCTTGCCCGATCATAGCTTCTTTTTACAAACAGGCGGGATTGGTCATCTCTAGAAACGATATATACTCCGTTTTGTAAAGTTCCGGTAAAATAAAACATATCTATACTGTTAAAGAACAGAGCAACAGACCAATCTGGATCTAATCTGTCAAGATCCTCTCTAAACCGTCTATCTCGTTCTATAAGTTCGTCTAGTTTTATATCGTCTTTACTCATATTACTCATCGTTACGGTTATTAAGATTATTTAGAATATTCTTTTATGTATATTTATGTGTGAATTAAAAGATGCCTTTTATTTACATCAATATTATATATAAATAATAAAATTAATATACATCTTATCTAATTTTTATATATATGTCTAAAAAAATAAATATGACGATCTGTACGATAATTTTTGCTATATTAAGCTTAGTTCCATTTATAGCTATTGCCATCGATGGTAGTGATTCAAACCGAATATGGCTCATCGGAGATCATCATATGCATACTACAGCATCAGACGGGTATTATAGCATGAATTACGTTGTAGAAAATGCCAAAAATTTTGGTTTAGATTTTATCACGATAACCGACCACGGCGGAATAATGACTATATCTAATATCAAAAAAAATTACGGGATACTTCAGCGGTTAAGATGCGAGAATCCAGAGATGCTTTTATTTTACGGATTTGAATGGAATGTGCCTGCGGGAGAACATGCAACATTCATGGTTTTGCCTAATATAATGGAATTAAATCAGATTGAGGATTTTATGACCAAGTATGATCGTGATTATAACTTATTTGCAAGAGACGAGAAAAAAGCGATAGATGCGTTGGTTTATGCAGAAAATATGAATCCGAAACCTTTGATAATAATAAACCATCCGAGCAGAGAGGGTAAATACTCGTTAAATGAATTAAAGAGATACGATGATGCAGGAAGCGTTGTGGCAGGGTTTGAAGGAGCACCAGGGCATCAGGCAGCAGAATATCGCGGAAAGTATTCGGTAAAAGATCCTGGAAGTTCAAAAACGTACGGCGGTTTTGATATAATGGTAGCCGAGGTTGGCGGATACTGGGATCGGCTACTAACAGAGGATCGGCAATGGTTCATAACTGCAAACTCTGATTTTCATAAACATCCCTCTGACGGGGGCAGTGATTTTTTCCCAGGGGAATACACAAAGACATACGTCTATTCAAAAGACAAGGATTATAAAGATGTTATGGACGCATTAAGAGAAGGAAGATCGTTCGTGGTACACGGAGATCTCATAAACTATATGGATTTTCGTATTGAGTCATTAAAAGGAGATGCTTTTGTTGGTGAGACGTTTAAATGTAATAAAGGGGATAACTTAAAGGTAAGACTCGTTATAAGAGATCCAAATACAAAAAATAATAACGGCGAGAATCCAGAATTAAGACACGTGCAGATTATCTCTGATATCAATGGAGAACCGAGTATAATTAAAATATTTAAAAGCAAAGATTGGAATAAGACTAAAGAGGGATATATTTCTATAGAATACCAAATCAACAATGTAAAAGATGATTTTTATCTACGGGTTAGAGGCAGCAATACAGACGAGGTGGAACCGTCCGTGGATTTTGTAGGAGAAGATCCTTGGCATGATCTATGGTTTTATTCAAATCCTATCTTTGTAGACGTTGCATCATAAAATTTTATTTTACTAAGGTATTATTAAACGAATTAAGGAATAACCGGCATAGATTATAAAATAAAAAAGCAAAATTTGAAACAGGTGCAGAATATATGAATGTAGCGAGTGCGGTCTTGGCAAGTTGTATTGATGCGTTCTGTAGCACGTCAATCGGTAGATCTTTATGCAATCTCTTTGCTTTAGCGTTAAGTATGGTCATAAATGCATTTGGTGGAGATTTGGGTAATCTTCTTGCTAAAGTGGTAAATGTAGGAACTTTGGGTGATTTTCTTAGTGTTATGGTAAATATGATCGCATACTTTATCGTATAAATATGCCTAAAGAATGTATAAATGTTTTAAAGTCTATAATTGGGCTGATTGATTAGGTTGATTAGATTAATCAAAGAATAAAAGAGGATTTGTTTCATGAACAAAGATAGATTGATAAGGTTTGTTTGTATATCTATTTTGGTTATATTTATTCTGTCATTATTCAGTGTATTCGGCATATCGT
>DUJX01000140.1 GCA_013329575.1 Halobacteria archaeon
GATACGTTATCTGGGTTGATGACGACTATCTGGATAAGGGTTTCCATCCCGACTTGCTAAGATACTATCTGTGCGACTATACATCGCATACGAAAGAACTTAACTTTTCATGGAGCGTCTTTCAGGAGAAGATAAATGGGGAGATAATCGCGTCTCTTGGAAATTTCATGTATAGAACGCTCTTGTTCGTCTATAAAAACTTTGGAGAGGTGCCGGACGGTAATATTGATCCGGAGATCATGACGCGAATAGATGAGGCGAAAGACAGATATATAGAGGCTATGCTGAGCTACGAGTTCAAAAAAGCGATAGATGAGGCAATGGCTTTGTCCGATTTTGGAAATGGATATTTTCAATCAAACCAGCCATGGAAGATGGTTAAAGATGATAAAAATCGGGCAAAAGCTGTGTTGAAAGGCTGTATCCAGCTGATAAAGGCGCTGATCATCCTTTTAGAACCAGTAATGCCAGGCAAGATGGGAGAGGCAAGAGATATGATAAACCTGCCGGAAGAAGAGACTTTGATTAAAGATATAACTCGAGAGATAAAATCAGGACAGAAGATTAATAAGCCGAGCATCCTCTTTGAAAAGATAGAAGACGAGAAGATAACAGAGATGGATGAGATACTTAACAAGAGGCTCAGTGTTGCCGAAAAACCAGACGGCACTCGTAGAATCTAATCGTATCGTTCATATATTATCCTATTTAATCTATTTTTAGTCATCATGATATCAAAGCGAATCTATGATAATATCTTTATCAATAAAAATATCAAAAATTATATATACTATCTTATATTAAATTATTAATGATGGGGGGATGGGGATTCATGGAATGTTTATTCGGTGATCTTATTATTATTGCAATGCGGCGGTCTGGTATGTCTTCTGATGGTTATCCCGTTTTAAATGGAGGTGGTCTATCTAAAGATGTGTCGTTCATTCAAAACGGATGTAAAAATAGAGAAATTTTAAATACTATAAAGTAGAACAATCAATAGTAAGTGATTTTGTAAGTTAGGGGATTTATATCTTGAAGAAAAGTTTATAAAGGTATAATATAACAAAAGATTAGGAGGTTAAAAATATGTTAGGAATTAAAAAGATGCTGAAAGATGATGATGCTACAGGAATTGTCGGTGCTTTATCTGCATGTCTGCCGTCTTCGGTAATTGGTGGTGGAATAGGGGCAATAATTACTCTGTTTGGCAGTATATGTGCTGCCCTTATAGGATTCTTACCAGCTGCTTACACAGTAGTTTGTACTCCATTTTTCTGTGGATGTGGTACTGGGTGCCTCACGGGACTATTTACATTGATCGAGAGTGCTATTTGTTGTGGTGTTCCAGTGATGGCTGACGCATTACTCGCTACTTGTGTAGGTGGACTTACCAGTTGCGCTGCGGCTTGCGGAACAATATTCGATTACCTTGTGGCCATTGCACCATGCACTGGGTTATGGCTTACGTCTACTGCACCATGCATTACAGCTTGTCTGACGCCTGCTATCGGTGTAATAGCTGCAGCCTTGTCTGCGGTAATCGGAGCATTCGGATGCTCTCTCGGTGCTGGAACTGGGTTTATCGGCATGATCTTTGGAAATCTCGGGCAGAACGTCGGCGCGATGTAATTTAAGCAAACAACAAATAATGTTTAACTGATCAAAAATTTACAACAAAATTTTTAATTTTATTTTTTTATTAGTTCTTTTTTCTTTTTATTCTTCTTTTCCGTTTTGTTTATTCTATCCTTTACGTTTTATCATCCGAGTTCTTACCGACTCAAACGGTAACGAATGAGATTTATAGAGTTATATAGACCCAAAAAGCTGTTATGAGACCGATGCGCCGATACGACTAATGCAAACGTTTATAATTGAGGAGAACTCTACTGTTATATTGGTAACCTCAACAACAAAAAAGATAAATGATTATTGATATTGGTTATTAATCTAATATACAGGAGTAAAAATTATGTTTAGTATTAAACAGATGTTTAAAGATGAGGATGCGATGGGTCTTTTATCCGAATGTGCTATATGTACAGGATCGTTAAGTGCCATAGTCGGTCTTATACCCACATGCCTTATAGCTACAGGCGGGATATCCATTCTTCTGCTGGCAGGCTTTTTGGGATGTGGTATAACCACCTTTTTGGCTCCGTGTTGCATTCCATCAGCAGCGATCTTGGGCCTCGGTATAACCACCTTTGCGGCTACTGCCGCACCGTGTATAGCCATATGCGCGGTCGGTCTCGGTTGTGCTGGTCTCTTTTGTCCTACATTTATAAGTAGCGTTCTTATGCCGATCGGACCGCTTGTCTTGCCCTTAATTGAGTGTATCGTGTCGACTGGTATCCCCGGTCTTATATTATTGTTATTATCTCAGGCTGGGGGAATGATGGGGTGATTACGAGGATCTGTTGATCAAATATTTAATTTATTTTATATATTTGTATAGCTCTTTATAGATCTTCTTTTAATAAATCTTATGAGCGGGTTTTTAGCCGTAACGGTTGATAAATTTGAGAATAGCCTTTTTATCATCCATTCTTAAATATTTTCTTAATTCTAAACGATCTTGAGCAATATAAGTTATATCTGGTATAAATGATCGATTTTGTAACCAAAAGGTCAGATTTATATAATGAATCATCATATCTACATGAATATTATTTTTATACGAGCGTATCATAGAAACGTATATATCTAAATTAATAAAAATTTAAAAGTGGTGTTAGAAGATCACAGATGAAGAAGTATCTTCGGATGAGAAGAAAGATATCTCTAAATATGAGACGGAGTATATGGTCATAGGTTACGGTAGCATGGGCTATGCTATCTGTAACGAGTTAAAAAAGAACGATGCAAAGTTCTTTGTGATTGATAAGAACGAGTCCAAGATAGAGACGCTGAAAGATGAAAGCTTTGACGCGATAGCCGGTGATATTCTTAACGATGATTTTTTAAAGAGTATAAAAGTTCCTGATGTTGCAATAGTAGTAACCTCGGACATATCTGCCAATATTCTAATAACAGAAAAACTCAGAAAACTTTATCCTGATCTTATAATATTTGCCCGTGCGTCCAACGATGCGACAAAAGAAGATTTGGAAAAGAAAGGGGCGAATTATGCAATCATTCCACAGAAAGTCGTTGCCAAAGTCGTTTATAGCGAGCTAAAACGATTAGAAGAGGCTGCGCATGCCAAAAAATTGCTCGAGACTATAAAAAAGACAAAAAACAGGATGGCAATAATCGTCCATGACAATCCCGACCCGGATGCTCTATCGAGCGCGATCACGCTCAAATTTATAGCAAAGAGTGTATCCGTCGAGAGCGACATCCTTTATCGAGGAAACATAGGACATCAGGAGAACAGGTCTTTCGTAAACCTCCTGAATATAGAACTTAAGAAGATGATAGATCAACCAGAAATGCTCGATATATACGATACGATTGCATTCGTCGATACCGTGCCCGGCAGTAACAGTCCGATGGTACAATCGCCCAATATTATAATAGATCATCATCAAATCGAAGATATTCCAACGGTCAATTTTGTATTTATAGAACAATACGGATCGACTGCATCTATAATGACCCTTCTGGTACAAGATTTGGATTTAAAGCTACCAGCGGAGATAGCCACAGCCCTTTTATATGGTATACGATCGGATACGTTAGATTTTACGAGAAACACGACTCCAGCCGATCTAACCGCGGCTGCTTACTTATACCCGCTCGCTAATTCTGATCTTTTAAAACAGATATCGAGTTCTGTCATATCCACCACGACGATCAACGTCTTGGGCGAGGCAATACAAAACAGGATGCAAAAAGGCAGTTATCTCGTCTCAAACGTCGGTTTTATAAGGGACAGGGATGCATTAGCACAGGCAGCCGATTTTTTATTGAAATTAGAAGGTGTTACTACGACCCTCGTATACGGCATAGTCGAGGGAGAGTCTATATATATATCCGCACGGACGAAGGATATCAGGATAAACATAGGCGACGTATTAAAAGAGGCATTTAAAGATTTTGGCTCAGCCGGTGGGCATAACGGTATGGCTGCTGCACAGATCCCGTTAGGCGTCTTCAGTAACGTAAAA